>NZ_CALFIG010000328.1 GCF_937876455.1 uncultured Flavobacterium sp. | reverse complement strand
CGACGCTCTTCCGATCTTCGTGTAGACCTGAAAACATTCAGAACAGTAGAAATTTTAGAAATTCCGAATTCTGCAGGGAATCACTCATCACCATTTATTACAGAAAATACAGAATATGTAGTTGCAGGAACTCGTTTTAGTGTTCCAGGTGATTATTCTAATGGTGATGTGGCAATCAACACTTATAAAGAAAATTTCAAAGGTCATATTAGTTTTGTAAAAGTAGGTAAAGAAGGCGAAATGGATTTAGCATTTCAAATTGTAACACCTGGTGTAAACTTTGACCTTTCTCATGCGGGTAAAGGAAAATCTCATGGATGGTTTTTCTTCTCTTGTTATAATACGGAACAAGCCAATACTTTGTTAGAAGTGAATGCTTCTCAAAAAGATAAAGATTTTATTATGGCTGTAAACTGGAAAAAAGCTGAAGAATATATCAAAGCAGGAAAAGGAATAAAACAAAAAGCTCGTTATGCTCATAATACATGGGACGAAAAAACGCATTCTGCAAAATCTGAAATTAAAACCGATGTTTTAGTTCTTGATGCTGCTGCTTTAAAAGATATTTGTTACATGATTCCTTGTCCAAAATCGCCTCATGGTTGTGATGTTGATCCAACAGGTGAATACATTGTAGGTTCTGGGAAATTGGCAGCTTTGATTCCTGTATTTAGCTTTGATAAATTAATGGGAGCTATCAAAGACAAAAAATTTGATGGAAATTATGGCGGAATTAATGTTGTAAAATATGAAGCCGCTCTTCATGGTGAAGTTCAAAAACCAGGTTTAGGACCATTACATACAGAATTCGACGGAAAAGGAAATGCTTATACAACGTTCTTTGTTTCTTCTGAAGTGGTAAAATGGGACATCAAATCATTGAAAGTTTTAGACAGAGTTGCTACCTATTATTCTGTTGGTCACTTATGTATTCCTGGTGGTGATTCTAAAAAACCTTTCGGAAAATATCTTGTAGCTTATAACAAAATTACAAAAGATAGATATTTACCAACAGGTCCAGAATTGGCACAATCTGCTCAAATATTTGATATTAGCGGTGATAAAATGAAACTCGTTTTAGACTTTCCAACTATTGGAGAACCTCACTATGCTCAAGCAGCACCAGCCGATTTAATTCGAAATAATGGTCAATTAAAATTCTATAAAATCGGAGATAACAATCACCCATTTGTAGCAAAAGGTGAAAAAGAAGCTAAAGTAGTTCGTCAAGGAAATCAAGTACATGTTTATATGACTTCTATTCGTTCACACTTTGCACCAGATAATATTGAAGGTATAAAAATGGGTGACGAAGTCTATTTCCATGTTACAAATCTTGAGCAGGATTGGGATGTTCCTCACGGATTTGCAGTAAAAGGTGCAGATAATGGCGAATTATTAATTATGCCAGGTGAAACTGCAACACTTAAATGGAAACCAAATAGAGTAGGTATTTTCCCTATGTATTGTACAGATTTCTGTAGTGCATTACACCAAGAAATGCAAGGATATGTAAGGGTTTCTCCTGCTGGAAGTTCTGTTCCACTAACATGGAGTGTTGGAACTAATTTACCAAAAACAAAATAATTTTACCAAAAGGGACAAAGTAACTTTTGTCCCTTTTTAAATTCATTTTTTATGAAATCTTCTAAAATTTCAATGGTATCAAAGGTGATGCTATTGGTTGTTGCCATCTTATTTGTTGGTTCGCTTTTTGTTCCAATGTGGCAAATCGAACTCGAAGCGCCTCAGTATCCTGAAGGTTTGGTTTTAAAATTGCATGCTAACAAAATTGGTGGCGATGTAGAAATTATCAATGGATTGAATCATTACATTGGGATGGCAACTTTGCATACCGAAAACTTTTTCGAGTTCACCGCTTTACCCTATATTTTCGGTGGTTTTGCAGTAATTTCTTTGTTGCTAATTTTTGTAGCAAAAAGAAAAGCAGTTTTAGCATTCTTTATTTTTTACATTCTTTTTGTGGTTTTAGCAGCCATAGATTTCTATAGATGGAACTATGAATATGGGCATAATCTTGACCCAAATGCGGCTATAAAAGTGCCCGGAATGGCTTATCAACCGCCGTTAATTGGATACAAACAATTGTTGAACTTTGGAGCGTATTCAATTCCAGATATTGGTGGATGGTTTTTGACAGCTTGTGGTTTATTGTTGTTTTTTATCGTTTTTAAAGAATATAATTTATTCACCAAAAAGAAAATTTGATTTCGGTCAACTATGAATTTCTATGAAAAGTAAAACGTCTTATCATTCATTTCTAAAACTATGTTTCTATGTGGTTTAAAAATAAAATCTATAAATCTATTTTATTATTTTTTTCTTTTTTTGCTTTAGTTTCTTGCAATTCAAACGAACCAAAACCAATTAAACTAAATTCTGATTCTTGTGATTTTTGTAAAATGACAATCGCAAACGGAAAATTTGGTGCAGAATTAATCACTCAAAAAGGAAGATATTACAAGTTTGATGATGTAGCATGCATGATTCAATTTGACAAAACAAGCGAAGTTCCTTCCAAAGTATTTTTTGTAAATGATTATTTGAAAGAAAATGAATTAGTTGCAGCCGAAAAATGTTTTTTTCTAAAAGGTGGAACAATCAATTCTCCAATGCGTGGAAATCTTGCTGCATTTTCATCTGATAAAGAACAAAAAGAATTCCAAACTAAATTAAATGCTGAACCTATGACTTGGCAACAAGTTTATGATTCTTATAAATGAAGAAATTAATCTGCATATTATTTTTACTCCTATTTTCTATTTCAAATGCTAAAACCATTCAAGTAGGAAGCAATTTTCCTGTCAAAAAAATCAAACAAGCACTTCAATTAGCTGTTGATGGCGACACAATTATTGTAAATAAAGGAGTTTATAAAGAAGGCAATATTCTAATCAATAAAAAAATCATTTTTCTTGGTAAAAACTTTCCAATTCTTGATGGACAACTCAAGTTTGAAGTTGTTTCAATTAATGCCGATAATGTTGTCATCAAAGGATTTAAAATCATCAATTCAGGTTATGCTTCTCTTGATGATCCATGTGGAATTAAAGTGTATGATAGAGTTTTTGTAAAAATTGAAAACAATATTCTCGATAATAATTTCTTCGGAATTTATCTTCAAAACTCTAGAAATTGCTTAATCAAAAACAATAAAATTACCGCTTACGGTAAACAAGAACAATTAATTGGAAACGGAATTCACTGTTGGAAAAGCGATAATCTTCAAATAATTGCCAATAAAATTTCTGGACATCGCGACGGAATTTATTTTGAATTTGTAACACAATCTGTGATTTGGAGGAATATTTCCAATAAAAACATTCGTTATGGTTTGCATTTTATGTTTTCTAACGATGATGCTTACATATCGAATGTTTTTAAAAATAATGGTGCTGGTGTTGCTGTCATGTTTACCAAAAATGTAAAAATGTATAACAATTATTTTGAAGAAAATTGGGGCGATTCCGCTTATGGTTTATTGCTCAAAGAAATTGCCGACAGTTATATTTTCAATAATAAATTCGCCCGAAATACTTCTGGAATTTACATGGAAGGAACATCAAGAATCAAGGTCGAAAAAAACGTTTTTGAATCAAATGGTTGGGGAATGAAAATTCAAGCAAGTTGCATGGAAAACGAAATTGTGAACAATAATTATTTAAAAAACACTTTCGATATTAGCACTAATGGTAGTTTGGTTTTAAACACTTTCAATACTAATTATTGGGATAAATATGAAGGATATGATTTAGATAAAAACGGAATTGGTGATGTGCCTTATCATCCATTAAGTTTGTTTGCCGTTTTAACCGAAAATACACCTTCTGCAATGTTGTTATACCGAAGTTTCATGATTACACTGTTAGATAAATCTGAAAAAGTTTTGCCAAGCATCACACCAGATAATTTTATAGATAAAACGCCTTTAATGAAATCGCTGCCGTTATGATTGAAATTAGAAACATAAATAAAAAATTCGGAAAATTAGAAGTCCTTAAAAGTGTCAGTCTTTCATGTAAAAGTGGAGAATGTATTGCGCTAATTGGACCAAATGGTTGCGGAAAAACAACATTGATAAAATCAATTCTCGGAATGGTTTTACCTGATAAAGGTTCGATTGAATTTAACGGAAAATCGATTTTAGGAGAATATATCTATCGAGAAAATATTGGTTATATGCCACAAATTGGACGTTATCCTGATAATATGACCATCGGACAAATCATCGATATGATTAAAAAAATCAGGAATTCTAATCATGATTTAGATGAAGATTTATTAAATGCATTTGAATTAGAAAAAATGTTCGACAAGCAAATGCGAACACTTTCGGGTGGAACAACTCAAAAAGTAAGTGCCGTTTTAGCATTTCTATTCAATCCAGAAGTGCTGATTTTAGATGAACCAACGGCAGGTTTAGATCCATTGGCATCCGAAATTTTGAAAGAAAAAATCATTAAAGAAAAAGAAAAAGGGAAGCTCATTTTTATAACATCACATCTCTTGAGTGAATTAGACGATTTGATAACCGAAATTATTTTCATGCAAGAAGGAGAAGTTCATTTTCATAAAAAAGTGGATAATTTAAAAGCAGAAACCAACGAAACTAAAATTTCAAAAGCTATTGCCAGTATTCTGAAACAAAAACAACCCGAAACTCAAAACCCGAAACTCGAAACTGCATCATGAACAGAATCATAAAAATCATATTAATCGATATTCTAAAAAGCAAGATAGTTTTGGCCTACACCTTTATTTTAGCCATTCTGTCTTGGAGTTCATTCGCATTAGAAGACAACTCTGCTAAAGGAATATTAACTATTTTGAACGTTATTTTATTTACAGTGCCTTTGGTTTCAATACTTTTTGCTACGATTTATTTATACAACAGTTCCGAATTTATAGAGCTTTTATTAAGTCAACCAATCAAACGAAGAAAAATATGGATAAGCTTGTTTCTAGGACTTTCCATCTCAATGATTCTTGCATTTTTTGTTGGAGCCGGAATTCCGTTACTCATAAATTCACCAGATAGCATTGGAATAATAATGTTGATTAATGGATGTTTGATAACCGTAATTTTTACAGCATTAGCATTTTTAAGTTCAATTCTAACAAGAGATAAAGCCAAAGGAATAGGAATTGCAATTATGACTTGGTTATTTTTTGCCTTGCTTTTTGATGGATTGGTTTTGTTTTTATTATTTCAATTTCAAGATTATCCAATCGAAAATGCAATGGTCGGAATCACCGCTTTTAGCCCAATTGATTTGGCACGAATTCAAATTCTATTGCATCTTGATGTTTCAGCAATGATGGGTTATACAGGCGCCATTTTCAAAGATTTTTTTGGAACTTCAACTGGATTAATTGTGTCATTTTTATTATTGAGTTTATGGGTAATTATTCCGTTTTTTATTTCGTTAAGAAAATTTAATAAAAAAGATTTGTAAAATGAAAACAGATATTAGAAATAGAAAAGACATCGAAAAGCTAGTTAATGCTTTCTACGAAAAAGTAAAAACAGATGAAGCTATTGGCTATTTATTTACCGATGTTGCCAAAGTAAATTGGGAATTACATTTGCCAAAAATGTATGATTTTTGGGAAAACATTCTATTTTACACGGCAAATTATGAAGGCAATCCCATGTCAAAACACAAAGCATTGCACGAAAAAAGCACCATGACTAAAGCGCATTTTCAACATTGGATTGATTTGTTCAACAAAACAGTCAATTCGCTTTTTGAAGGTCCAAAGGCAGAAGAAACAAAAAACAGAGCCATGAATATTGCCACAGCTATGATGTACAAAACCCTTTCGTGATGCAGCATCATATCTATTTAGTTTTGCACTTATTAGCAGCTACTATTTGGGTTGGTGGTCATTTTTTTTTGATTTTAAGAATCTTACCTTCAACCTTACAACAAAAAGACATTTCAATTTTAAGTGATTTTAGACTTAAATTTGGAAAAATAGGAATGCATTCTTTGCTTATTTTAGTCGTTACAGGAATCCTTTTAGCTTACGATTATAATGTACCTATTTCTGATTGGTTTTCATTTTCAAATCCAATAGAAAAAATTGTTTCCATAAAATTACTTTTACTTTTTATTTCACTAAGTTTAGCTGTTCACGCTCAAAAAGTTGTTTTCCCAAAATTGACTTCCAATAGAATGTTACCAGCAATTGTAGAAATTATTATTGTCACTTTAATTGCAGTTTCTATGCTCATTTTAGGAAGTTTAGTAAGAGTTGGCGGTTTATGATTACAGTCATGTTTTTAGTTTTTTTCAATGTATACATTTGATAAAAAATTAAAAAATATGGACACATTACAAAAAAACACCATTGGAGAATATGTAGCGCAAGACTTCAGAACCGCAGCACTTTTCACAAAATATAAAATTGATTTTTGCTGTAAAGGAAACAAAACATTGGACGAGGTTTGTGAGGCGAAAGGTTTAGATATAAATAAAATTGAAAATGAAATCAATACTGTTTTAAATTCAAATTCTTCAACAGAAATGGATTTCAAAACATTTTCTCCTAATCTATTAATTGATTATATCCTAGAAACCCATCACGAGTACATTCAAGAAAAAACACCAATTTTATTAATGTATTTAGATAAGTTATGTAAAGTACATGGCGAAAGACATCCTGAATTATTTGAAATCAATAATCTATTTAAAATCAGTGCATCAGAATTATTAAATCATCTTCAAAAAGAGGAAGTTGTTTTATTTCCGTTTATCAAAACTATGACAAATGCAATAAAAAACAACGAAACAATCCAACAACCAGGTTTTGGAACAGTTGAAAATCCTATTGCTATGTTGAAACAAGATCACGAAACCGAAGGCGATTTGTTTGTTAAAATTTCAGAATTAACTAATGAATACAATCCACCAATTGATGCATGCGAAACATACAAAGTAACATTTGCTATGCTCAAAGAATTCGAACAAGATTTACACAAACACATACATTTAGATCGGAAGAGCG
>NZ_CALFIG010000327.1 GCF_937876455.1 uncultured Flavobacterium sp. | reverse complement strand
CGCTTCAACACTTCCTGAACTATAACGCTTTCCGCGGTCATAGGTAAAGTAGAATCCATCAAGGTATTGCCTGGAATCTGTGTCGCGAACCAATGGTCTTCGAAATCACGAGGGTTAAACTCGTGGTAAATCAAATAGTCTTGAGGTTCTAACGTTTGCCCCGTGATTGATTGGTCACCTTTACTTACCGGAGTGGCCGTATAATCTTGAACGAAGTCTTCGAAATTGGCATCCCATCGTGGAATCGTAAATTTCTTTTTGATACCATCCTTGATGTAGATATGGCCACCTTGCACCATGGAGTTATCTGTTACGGCTTTTACGATGAAATCCGCTGCGGCTTCACCCGCATAGGTAGTGTCGGAAATTACCAACCCTTCCAATGCCACGCCTTGTGGCATTTCAGTGCTGAATCCGAATACGTTTTTAGCTAAACCAAGGGCAAAACCGAGGCCGAATAAACCACCCGCGTAATGCAAGGGGTTACCTCCTAACGTCGCGGATAACGCGGTACTTGCGAAGGCAATAAGTACAATCGAGAAAAGAAATTTTGATGTTTTCATCTTCTATTTTTTAATGTGTGTTTTGTAATGGGGGATTGATTATTTTACGGCTGCGCGGTTTCGGATTTCCATCATAATGGCCTCCACGTTTTTCTTTGGTGCGCCTGTCGCTAACACGTTTGTGGCGCGGACACCTGCCTTGTTCAACGGCAACAATTCAAGTAACTTCTTTGTGCCTTCGAAATCGGTTTTTGCTTTGTTTTTCCATTCAGCGATTGCGTCTGTTGCAGTTCCGATTTTGTTTGCGAACGAATTCACCAAGTCGGTTGCTGCACTTTCAGCGGCTACGTCTGCGGCCTCTTGTTCGGCTGCGGCTTGCGCTGCTTCGGCGTCTGCGATTTTCTGATTCGCGGCGTCGAGTTGTGCTTGTAAAGCTGCTGCCTCATCTTTAGCTGCTTGCAAGGCTTGGTCTGCCGCGGCTTTGGCTTCTGACATATTAGTGATCGCGGCAAGGATTACCGCTTCGTTAGAATTTTCAACAATTCCTAACGCGTTGGTTATTTTAGTAAAATCCATTTGTTTGGGTTTTAGATTTGAAAAAGTGGTTTGTAAAATGTTATTGGAAAATGCCAACATAGCTGACACGTCAGGCGTTGGCATCCCTTTACGATTTGCGTCGCTTGTTGCTTCGATGTCCGTGCAAATACCTTTCTCTTGGCATTGTTCAGCATTGAGCCACGTAGTCACCGACATGAGGTACGACACGAGCTCAGGAGTTAAATTTGACTTACCCGCAAGCATTTTCGAACACATATCCGTGAAGGCTTGCGCTGCTTGTACGTCTGCTTCTCCGTCTGCTTCTCCGTTTGTTGAACCCACGGGGTGCATCATGAATTGCGCGTAGTCCGCCATGTAACGCTTGCGACCTGCCATAAAGACAAGACCCGCAGCACTCGCACACAACCCGACGTTGTAAGTATCGACGGGTGTTTTAGTTTTGAGAATTGCGGAGAAAATATTCGCGGCTTGCATTACGCTTCCGCCTGGACAATTGATGTAAATACCGATTGAGGTTTTACCCATTGTGTCGAGCCACATTAATTCCTCTTGGAATTCTGCGCCGTCGATGTAAGGCACTCCGTCCCACTCCCCGTTTTCAAGGGTCGTCTTACCGATTTGCTTGTTTAATAGCATTATCGGTTTGTCGCAAGATGGGTCTATCGTGAACATTAACCCAAATTTAGATTAACGGTTTGTCGGTGCTTGGAAAGTAGCCCACTATTTTAGCAATTTGCTAAATATTTTATTTTGTTGTTTGGTAATTCGGAGAGTAGTTGTATATTTGAATCCCAATAACAGTAGTAGTGCACTGTATCATCAGAGTAGAAGCCCCTCCACAAAGGGGCCTTCTTTTATAAACCATCCCTATGAAGTCTTTTTCTTTGCTTGCGCCAATAGATTCGCGCGGTCTTGCGGTGGCATACTGCGGAAAAACAAATCAACGCCATCTCCTATCACTTTACTATAACTCTCGCCTTTCGACTCTGCATACGCTTTCACCAGAGCTTCTTGCTTCGGCTTTGCGTAAAAAGGTATTCTCCTTTCGTGTGATGTAGACTTCGCCATTTTATTAGAATGATTTATAGAAACTCACAGTATCTAAATAATAATTATCACTTACTGTAACACCCCCATTCGTATGGTAGATGAACACTTGCCCGTTTGCCTTGATTGTTACGAGTGCAGATAATTGCGTAGTGCCGTCAAACTTAGACACGGAAACAATTAAATCCGCTGCAGGTCTCCACCCTGTCGGGAGTGTGCAAATCAAATCTGAATAGCTCGCACTCGCGCCTGCAACCAATTTACCCGTTAAAGTTATCAATCCGTTTGCGTTACGACGATACGACAGTGCCGAACCCAACCAATTAGCGTGAAAGCCTGTTTGCACTTTGTTGTTGTGCGCAGGATTGATAAACGTCAACGTCGAGTAATCGAATGCACCCGTTCCCGAAGTACCCGCAGAAACGTTTATTTTCTTAATCTCGTGAACGTTGTACGAGTTGCCGTCGGTGAACAAAACCGGATCCGCGTCGCTTGCCGTTTGGTAGGTTGTCACTATTGAACAAATGGCCGTTTGACCAACGCTCGCTGTGAACGTTGCCCCGTCACATATATACAACTCACCACCGAAGTATATTAACCCTGGGCGAATGTCGTAATTTGGGAAACTGTCGGTATTCTCAAGGCCCCAAATAGCAGTCCCCGACGATGCGATTTCCATCACGTTCGAGCCTGCAAAGGTGGCCAACTTCAACGCGATTTCCTTCCATGCTACTTGCAGAAAGTCAATAGTTCCCGCCTTGATTGGCATCGATACGGTGCTCGTTATGTGGTCTGTCTTTAATGTTTTCATTTTAGTATGGTGTTACTGTGTAATTAAGTCCTGCGGTCAGGTATTTGTCAACAAATTTGCGAATGATGTTTTCGGCGTCCGTTCCGAGTGTCGATATCAACGCCGACGGTACTTGAATGTCGAAGGCGTAAGTAGGCGCTATCGAGTAGGTGTCCATCACGAATGCACTACTCACGTAATCGCCGACCGTGCTACTCGTAGTCTCGGAATCGCCCACGATGAATGGGGTGGTGGCGAGAGGCGTATTCACGATATAAATATCGCTGTTTGTCGGTGGGTCGTTGAACGTTGTCATGAATCGACGGTTCAACGCGTAGGTGAGTGCAAGAGTCCCACCCCAAAAGTTCTGCGATTCCTGAACACCGATAAACGAATCAAGTATCTTTTTCCACTCCGCAGATGGTGTGGGTTCCGAGGTCGTGCCATCAAGCAAGCACTCGAACACCTCACCGGATTGGAATCGAATCACGATGTCTCCCGCGTTGTAGGTTCCCGCTGACCATGACGCCGCGCCGTAGTGGTTGTCGGCACCTCGCAGGAATGCAAGGAAAATACCCCACTGTCTCCCGAAGGCGGACAGAAAGCCGGTCAACGCCGAAACGTTTTCGACTGAGCGCTCTTCCGGTGGGAGTATGTCGCTTGCAAATTGCGGTATGCTTATGTCGTTTATATCTGGCATTATTCAGCGATGAAGGTTAAAGTGTCAGCGAATGTCGAACCCGACGTAGTCTCTTGAATCATGTACCCTGCGGCCATGCTATACTTGCGATTCTGTTCTGTTCCTGCGAGTACTAAGTCAATTCCTGCGAGTAATGTCTGTGAATCGTAACGGGCGGCCACGCGATCAAAAACCACGTCGTTAACCCCTGCCACTTCTTTAATCACTTTCGCGATGTCGCTTAACAGAATATCACCGCCGAATCGAGTCACCGACAAACCGAGTAAGTAGTTGTCTAGTGCATCGATAACAGAGGACTGAATAACAGCGGAGTATAAACTGTTGTAGTAGATAGTCGCTTTTATGTAAAGTTGGTCAGGGTCTAACGAGATAAGGTCGTACGTAATTCCCGCCGCGCCTATTTGGTCGAAATAACCTTGTGCTGCTGTCAGCTCTGTACTTGACAAGGCTTCAAGTGGCGCGTTTTTGGCTACTTTGATATTCACGTGGTTTGCGAGTGTCGGATTTACGGCGCACGCCTTGATAATTCGCAGCGCCGCGTTTTCGGTTGGGTATTGCACCACACCGTTCACGACAGTAAGTACCTGCGGATTCGTCGCGCTGTATTGGAACTTAAACGCCTTGTCTTGAAGCCACAACGGAGACGCCGCAGCAGACTTGTCAAGTACGGTCTGCATAGCTTCCAAGTTGATGTCTTGAATTTGCTCACCTAGGCTTTGCGCAATAGCGAACGAATAACACATCATGCGCATGCGGTTAGCCTTACTCCACAATGTAGGGTCTATGGTTACTCCCTCGGTTGCAAAGGTCGTCACTAGGTTGTCAACTATATAGGCGTTGCACTCCTGAACCGATCTAGCCATGGTGTGTTACTTTTGTTTTTTGTCGTCTAAAAATTATTTTGAATCGCCCTCGATTCCACTTCACTTTATATGGCGTCTCAACCTCGGTATAATACCGCGCACCGCGGCAAGCGTAAGCGTTTAACGGCATATACTCCTGAGCCGCTACACGTTGAAGCGTGGCGCTTGCAATTATCACCGACACAGCGAGAATGAAACTGCGTGTCAAGTTAATCGCCGTTTCGAGTGCCTCGTCGACACGTGTGAAAAGTCCTATGTTTACATATTCTACACCCATATTTTATCCATTTGTTTGTCAATTTCGGCGCCCTGCAGTTTGCCTAGCGTTGATGTGTGAATCATGAAAGGTCTTGCGTCGATGTGTTCGTTTCCTTCATTCTGCGCCTTGGCGTAAGGTATGTCGTTTATCAAGTGGACTCTGCCCCACGTGGCCGACGCGATTGATCGTGACGTCCTACGACGCAAAGCACCCGTGCGCACGAGTATCGGAGACGTGCGGCGAGATAGCCCCTTGCGTCTCGGGTACTTGTACGCGTTCGTGCCAGGTATGCGGCGTTGTACCTCCTTCCATTTATGCTCGTCAAGCGCTCCCACTGTGAACGACTCGGTGAAATGGTTCTCCGTTACTTTCGCCAACGCGATAGGCAGCACACGTTTTGTGCGTGCGATGTTTTCCCGAATTCTATTTACGTTAAATCCGTTCATTATTTGGCGACTAGGTCTTTGAAGGTTACTATTAACGGTTCCGACATAAATTTGGACCCGCGTTTTATCGTCACGTCCTTAAACTCCATTCGGTCGATTATTTCGAGAGTCTCGTCACGTTCAAGCATGCCCTCTCTCCACTTATGGAAAAGCGCATGGTCGAGAATGATTTCTTTTAACGGCTTCTCGAATCGCTTGTAGTGCCGAATGCAATTCAACACCATGTCGATGGCGATGTTTGGGCGGTATTGCGTTTTATTTAGAATCAGTACACTCATCTTGCAAACTCGGGGATTGGTAAATTGAAATTATTGACAGCATATTCTTTGTATTGCGGCTCGACTTGGAAATACGGGTGCGATGTTGGAAACACGTCACCCGTTTTGCCGACATTGTTTAAAAAGATGTCTTGCCCTTTGGCTTTCATGTTCTCAATTACCGGCGACACGATTTCCCGCGCGTTGACTGTCGCCTTCGCGTTTTCGTCTTCCTTCAACAGTAGACAGAGGCAGTTGAAGTGGTTTGTCGGTGCGATGCTGTCGAGTAGTGGGTCGTCCACTTCAAGGACTAGACCGTCCAACGGTGCACAAATATCGCAGGCGTCGCCTATTGCCGAATATCGGACAAACGGGTAAATGTCTTTACTGCTCTCGATGTCTTGCCACTTGAGCGCGCAATCTGCTTGCGCTATCGCCGTGTTGTACTCCGACACGCCCCAATTGTCATTCCAATTGTCGTACGTCTCGCGCGCTATCTTGTTAAACTCTCGACTCGTACGAATAGTACCGTTCTCGTTGTCTACAAGTAGTGAAGATATTTCCCGCGTTTGTTGAAAAGTCTTTGCCGCGCCGAACATATAAACGTTTTCAAGCATGTGCGTAAGTAGCGGTAAATCTAATTCGCTTACCGTCTCAATCGATGCCTTGAATCCTTTGTACACTGCGCGCTTTATGTAGTCAGTTATGGCATTGTAATAGCCGACGGGCAGGTTCAATTCGTTGATGGACCCGTCCTCGATGCCCTTTATCATGGCCTCGATTTGTTCGTCGGAAAATTTCAATTTACCCATAAATCGCTTTCAACTTGTTTTGAATGTTATCGCTAAATCCTTTCGCAGGCAGTTTCGGTATAGCCGGTGCAACGTCAACCGTCGGAATTCCCGTTTTCTCGGTGAAGTACTTGGCATCCATTTGCAAACCTGCCGTTTTCATCTTGCCTCCGAGGTCGACTAAATCCTCCGCAATTTCCATACTCTCATTGTCGTTAATCATGACCGCCGTAGCGCCGTCAGGAACGGGGAAACCGAGTCGGCGTAGTTTCGGAATAAGTACATTATTCACAATCGCCGTAATGAAGTCGCCGTCTTTGGATTGTTTGTCTTCGAGTGCTTTCTGCGCAGGTGATTCCCCTCCGTCGTTTCCTAGTTTGCCGGGTATTGATTTCATGGCGTCGGCATGTCCTAAAATCAATTGTGAAATCTTGGCCTCAATACGCTCCTCTGCTTGGTCGAATGCGTTGTAAGTCGTCCCACTACCACTAGACGAATGGAAAATAATTTCGTCGTTCTCGTCAGTCAAGGCAACACCGTTCGAACCCATGTTTACCGCAGCCTCGTACAGCTCCGCGCGTTCTGTTTCCTCGGTCTTTGATGTCTTGACTTGGCGGAAAGGTGCAATGTTCACCTCAAGATAGTCCGCATTGAGTCGCAGGATATTACGAAGGATAATTTCGTAGATTGATATTTTGAAAAACTCACCGAAACCACACGTCGAAGTACCTTGGTCATTTGGCGTTGATACCCAAACATAGGAGTCTTGCACCTCGGGGTCTACTATGAAGTCGACGCCCGTAGTCATGTACTCGAAT
>NZ_CALFIG010000326.1 GCF_937876455.1 uncultured Flavobacterium sp. | reverse complement strand
TTTACAAGTACCTAAGCATACTATCGATATTAATATTCATCCGACAAAAACGGAAGTGAAATTTGATGACGAACAAGCGTTATATGCTATTCTTCGTTCTACAATTAAGCATAGTTTAGGTATGTTTAATGTAGTTCCTGCTTTAGATTTTGAGAGAGATGCAACGTTAGATACACCTTACAATTATAAAAATAAAGAGGCGGATATGCCTAGTATTCAGGTGGATAGTAATTACAATCCATTTGCCACGTCTAGCGAAGATAAAGATGTGAAAAACAAATCGTATGCTTCATCCTTTAATGCACGTACTTCTTATAAAAATGATACTCATTCATCATGGGAAAGTTTATATGTTGGACTTAAGCAGGATACATTTGAAGTGGAAAAAATGTCATTTGAAACAGATGGGGTAGTGAGTAAACTTTTTGATGAAGAAGCGACCGAAACTAAATCATTGTTGTATCAATTAAACCGAAAATATATTGTTAATAGTATTAAGTCTGGATTGTTGATTATTCATCAAAATAGAGCGCATCAGCGGGTATTGTATGAACAATTTTTAACAAATATTACGGTGCACCAAGCCGCAAGTCAGCAGTTGTTGTTTCCTTTGTCTTTGACCTTTGCAAAAGATGAGTTGCGTTTACTTAAAGAGTTGCAACCTACATTAGAAGGAATAGGTTTTTTGTTTGAAGCAAGTAAACAAGATGCACTTATCATTTTAGGTATTCCTGCTCAAGTAACCGAATCAGAAGTGTCGCATATTTTACACGAATTAATTTATAATTTGCAAGAAGAGGTACCTGAAGATAGTTTTTCCTTAAGTGATAGTATAGCCAAATTTATGGCAAAAAGTATAGCGGTAAAGTCGGGAAAATTATTGAATGAAACAGAATTAAGTAATTTGGTCAATGCCTTATTTGCCTGTAAAGAACCCAATTTTTCGCCTTATAATAAACCTATATTTATTACATTAACTACAGAAGATTTAGATAAAAGATTTTAACTATGTTCAATAACATGACACCAGTAGTGAAACAACTACTGATTATTAATATTGTTTGTTTTATAATGAGTCAAGTTGTGCCTCAGGCATACGATTTATTCTCTTTATATTATTTTGAAAACAGTCAATTTAGAATTTGGCAACCTTTTACACATCTATTTATGCATTCTAAAGATAGTTTGATGCATATCTTTTTTAATATGTTTGCTTTGGTTTCATTTGGTTCGGCTTTAGAGCATTTTTGGGGAGGCAAACGCTTTTTAATTTTTTATTTTGCTTGTGGTTTGGGAGCTGCAGCCTTACATATGGGTATGAATTACTATGAAATTCATCAAGTTACAGACGCTTTAGGTTTAAGCAGTCAAGATATACAAACGCTATATGCACATTCTTATCGTTCATTATTTAGTGCTGATGGGCAAATGACTAATGAAGCGGTTGTGCATATTTTAAATAAGGTTCAATGTTCTCAAGAACAATTTAATGTACTAACAAATGGATTTGTTCCAGCGGTAGGTGCTTCAGGTGCAATATATGGTTTATTAGTTGCGTTTGCATTTATGTTTCCAATGGCTGAATTAGCTATGTTATTTATTCCTATTCCAATCAAAGCTAAATATTTTGTACCAGCTATTGTGCTTTTAGATTTATTTTCAGGTATAACCGGCTTTTCAATTTTTTCAGGTGGAAATATAGCACATTTTGCACATGTTGGTGGCGCAGTAACAGGATTTTTAATCATGCTACTTTGGCGAAATAGTAAATTTAATCATAGACGTTGGAGTTAATATATGAACGAAATTTTTAAAGATATAAAAGAACAATACCGTTACAATGATGTTTCCCAAAAACTGATTTTTTGGAATATTGCTATTTTTATCTTTTCGTTAGCGATGTTTTTTCAATTTAAACTTGGGATTTTTAGTTTTCCAAACTATGTAGCATTAAGTTCAAATCCTCAACAGTTTAGTTTTTTTCCTTGGACATTTATTACCTATTCCTTTTTTCATGCTGATTTTTTTCATTTACTCAGCAACATGTTGTTTTTGTTTTTCGCCGGACGATTATTTTTCACGTTTTTCAATGCTAATCAATTTTTAGCCACCTATTTTTTTGGCGCAACTGTTTCAGGAATTGTATATGTTTTAGTGCAACATTTTTATTTTTTTGATAATCAAATTGTTGGAGCAAGTGGCGCTGTGCTAGCTGTTTTTTTTACCGTTGTTTTTTATTCGCCCCTTTATTTGGTCAGAATTCCATTAGTTGGAATCGTGAAACTATGGCATATTGGCTTCATTATCTTGTTGTTAAATGTTATTTATTTTGCCGTTGAAAACACTGGTGGACACGTGGCGCATCTCGCAGGTATTGGCTTTGGCTATCTAAATTTATTTTTATTAAAAAAAGGATTCGATTTGAGTAAATTATTTGTTTTTAAAAAGTCAAAAAAAAATACTACCTTTAAAAAAGTTTATAAAACAAAATCTAATGTTTCTGCTATTCCCCAAATCAAGGAGAAAGATATCATTCAAAAACAAATAGATGATATATTAGATAAAATTAGCAAATCGGGTTATGATAGCCTAACCAAAGAAGAGAAAGAGTTTTTATTTAAAGTGAATCAATAGAGTTGTTTAAAGGTATATCTTTGATATCAAAAATCATGTTATTTCTTAATGTTATAGTGAGTACTACAACATTATTAGCCTATTTATTGCCTTTTTTAGCCCCTAGATGGTTTGCTTTTTTAAGTGTTTTAACCTTATTCTTACCATTTTTGTTAATTGTTAATTTATTGTTTTTTTTATTTTGGTTTATCCAATTAAAAAAATTCATTTTTGTCTCTGGAATTACGCTTTTATTAGGGATTACTTTTATTAATAAGTTTTACAATTTACAAGAAACAATTTTGCCAAAAGAGGAAAGTGATTTTACAGTGATGAGCTATAACGTGCGTCTTTTTAATAAATTTAAATGGTATTCAAAGGCAAATATACCTCAGCAAATTGCCCAATTTGTTTCTGAAAAAAATCCTGATATTTTATGTGTTCAAGAATATTCTGAACTTGAAAAAACGCGTTTTTCGGCTTATCCTTATAAACAGGTTTTTAAAGAAGGGAAAAACATTATTGTAGGAAATGCTATTTTTTCAAAGTATAAAATTATTAATAAAGGTAAAATTTCGTTTCCAGGATCTAGTAATAATGTTGTTTTTGCTGATATTCTTAAAGAAGAAGATACCTTGCGAGTGTATAGTATGCACTTACAATCCATTAAAATTAGTACAGATATTGAAGATGAAGCTATTGAAAAGATGGATGAATCTAAGTCTAAGTATATTTATAAACGTTTAAGTAACGCGTTTAAGAAACAGCAAGAACAAGCCGAATTGATAAAAAAACACTATAGAGCTTGTCCCTATAAAAAAATTGTGTGTGGTGATTTAAATAATAGCGCTTTTTCTTATGTGTATAGAGCAGTTAAAGAAACGATGCAAGATACATTTGAGACAAATGGTTCAGGATTTGGGAAAACCTATAATTTCAAGTATTATCCTGCTCGAATAGATTATATTTTAGTGGATAAAACTATGCTTGTAAAACAATTTGACACGTTTAATGATTTTTATAACAGCGACCATTTTCCGCTATTGGCTCGTTTAAATCTAAAGCATCGTAGGTAACGATTGTTTTTTTAGATAATCTAACGCATAACGACCTTCGTTAAACAATAAATCTAAAATTGACAAGTTATTAATAAAACCGTGTTTATCATCAAAAACTTGTATGTAAGGCTCAATTTGTGTGGTATCTTTTTTTCCATTCACTAGATTTCTAAAGTCAACAAAATCTTTATTTTCGTGATGGTATTCTGTGGTTTTATCAAATGCTAGTTGAACCCCTAGACAGTTATTTAGTATTTCCATTATTTGAAAATTTAAATCCTGCATGAAAATAGTTTTTCTTTCAAAAATAGGACGGATGTCATCTTCAAAATATTCGAAAAATGGGGAAGTACGATAAGCGGCTTCTAAGGATTTAAAATGATTTTTTTGCCAGTCAAAAGCATACTCAATTTTTACATCTCTAAAAAATTGTCTCTCTTGAGTATGTTTGAGAGGAATATTTAGCATTTGCATTCCATTTGGGCTGTAAATGTACATTCTATTTCTATTGGTTTGCTTTTGAAAGGTGTCTTCAACTTCAAAAGTAACTTGCTCCGCCTGAATCATTGCTATATAATGACTTATAGATGGAAAATAAGTAGGATAGAGGAGAATGTTCATTTTAAATGTTGAAATGTTTAATCGTTGAAATGTTGAAATGTTGAATTGTTTAGTTTTTATCTTTTAAAATATAGTTCCTTAAGGAATTCAACTTATTAGTTATACTATTTATTTGATTCCTACAATTTGAATAGTTGGACTCGCTAATATATTCTAATTCATAAGATAATATTAATTGGTTTAAAACTTCCATCGTTGAACTATAAGACATTGAAATAAAATGGGCTTTATCTTTATTTGAAATTCTTGAAGTTCCTTCAGCAATATTTGAACAAATAGATACTGATGCTCTTCTTAATTGCGAAATAAGTCCAAATTTTTCTGTATCCGGGAAAGATAGAGTTAAATTATAGATTGATTTTGTCAATTCTTTTGACTCTATCCAAACATCTAATTTTTCAAATGAAAATTTGTGCATTTCCCGACGATTTAACAATAAAACTGTTTAACAATTAAGCATTAAGCCTCTTCTTTTTTCTTCTTTTTATTTCTGAAATAATCAAAAGCGTAATAGGCGATTACCAAACCAATAAAAAATTTAAAATAAGATTTGGGTTCACCTTCACCACTAACGGTTGTAAAGAAGCGTTCAGGTCTAAACTTATTTAATAAGCCTGGTGTATTCCAATCTAAACTCATCCAAATAAAAATAGGTTTACCTACGATGTGATCTTCAGGAACAAAGCCCCAATAACGTGAATCTTCAGAATTGTGTCGGTTATCTCCCATCATCCAATAATAATTTTGCTCAAAAGTATAGGAAGTAACAGGTTTGCCGTCAATTCTTATTTCGTTTCCATTTACTTGAAGTTTATGGTGTTCATATTCGGTAATAATCATTTTATAGAAAGGTAATGTTTCTTCATTAAGCATTACCTTTTCCCCAGCAGTAGGTATTTTTATAGGACCTAAGTTATCTACATTCCAATTTTTTGTATAAGGAAAAATAGTTGTTTCAGTTGAATGACTAATGATTTTTTCTACTGATTTAATCCCAGAAATAGTTTTAATTTTATCTACACCAGCTTGAGTAAGTGCTCTAACATAAACGGTATCTTGAGAATTGTTTAGTCCATAACCATCTGTAGAATTAGCTTCTTTAAGTGCTATATCTAAATTTGAAACAGTGGTGGGGTTGTTATCAAAAGCAATCTTATAAGAAAACTGCGGTTTTGCTCTCTCAGGCAATTGCGCTAATTTACCATTCACATACAAATCACTATTCTTAATTGTTAGTACATCACCAGGTATGCCTACACAACGTTTTACATAGTTTGATTTTTTATCGATAGGTTTGTAATATTTAACGCCAGAATTGTCTCTAAATTTAGCTACTGTATCAACAGGCCAGTTAAAAACTACAATATCATTGCGCTCAATTTTTTGCAATCCAGGTAATCTGAAGTATGGCAACTCAGGCCAATTTGAATAGGATTTCTTTTTAATTAAAGGAATAGTATCATGCACCATTGGCGCAGCAATGGTCGTCATAGGTGTTCTTGCACCATAATGAAACTTACTTACAAATAGAAAATCGCCAACTAATAATGATTTTTCTAATGATGAGGTAGGGATAACAAAGGGTTGAATAAAATAGGAATGCACTAATGTTGCAACAATTATTGCAAAACTCAATGAGCCTAATGTATCAAGTGTTTTTGTTGCAGGTTTTGTGCTTCTATTTGCTTCATAACTTACTTCTTGTGTGTAATTTACATAAGCAATATAAAGGCCTAAAGAGAGTACACCAAGCCACATGTCGCCAGTAGATTTTTTTCCAAATGTACGTAAGGTTTCTATCCAAATAACAGGCAACAATAATAAGTTAATTATAGGAATGAAAAGTAATATAATCCACCATTTTGGACGATTTATAAGTTCCATAAGTTTAAAGCCATTGTAAACGGGTACAAATGCTTCCCAGGCTTTTTTGCCTGCAAGGGTATATAATTTCCATGTAGAAATACCATGTAATGTACTAAGTATGATAATAGCTAAAATCCAACCTGTTGTTTCCATTTTTTATATCGTTTAATTGTTAAATTATCAAATTGTGTATGCTGTTATGTTAATTCAAGTACGTCTTTCATTGTAAAAACACCTTTTTTGCCAACTAACCATTCCGCTGCAATAACTGCACCTAACGCAAATCCTTCTCTATTGTGTGCGGTGTGTTTTATCTCTATTTGATCCACATTGCTGTCATAATAAATGCTATGTGTGCCAGGAACATTTTCAATTCGTTTAGCCACAATAGGAATTTGTTGTTCTGTTTGAGTTGAAGTGGTGTCTTCTGCTAATAGCCAACCTGTGTAATTTGAATTGTCTATAATACCATTAGCAAGTGAAATAGCCGTACCGCTTGGGGCATCTAATTTTTGTGTATGATGAATTTCTTCCATGGTAACCGTATATTGGTTGAATTTCGCCATCATTTTTGCTAAATAATCGTTCAGTTCAAAGAATAAAT
>NZ_CALFIG010000325.1 GCF_937876455.1 uncultured Flavobacterium sp. | reverse complement strand
TCATTAAAATAAGCAGGTACTGTAATAACAGCTTGTGTAACAGTAGTTCCTAAATAATCTTCAGCTGTTTTCTTCATTTTTTGAAGCGTCATCGCTGATAATTCTTGTGGTGTATATAAACGACCATCAATATCAACACGTGGTGTATCGTTATCTCCTTTAACTACTTTATATGCTACTGTTGAAGCTTCTTTTGCACTTTCAGAATATTTGTTACCCATAAAACGTTTAATAGAAGCAATTGTTTTAGTAGGGTTAGTTACTGCTTGTCTTTTCGCAGGATCACCTACTTTAATTTCACCACCTTCTACAAATGCGATAACAGATGGTGTGGTTCTTTTTCCTTCTGCGTTTGCAATTACTACAGGCTCTCCACCTTCCATTACTGCCACACAAGAATTCGTTGTACCTAAGTCAATTCCAATAATTTTACTCATAATTTTTATTTTCTTTATTGTGTATGTTTTTGTTTTATTTTTTTAAACTTGTTTGCAATAAGTCAAGTTTTATGCCATTAGTTCTTTTATGTATTTTTTGGCAGAAATACAAGAAAGGCACTGACATATTGACATTATAATGTTTATTTCCTGCAAATAAGAGTGGCTAAACACTTTAAATCGTATCTTTGTCCCATAATACAAAAATATATGACCTTTCAAGATTTACATCTACACCGCAATATTGTTGAAGTACTAAAAGAAGAAAACTATAGTGCACCTACACCTATACAAGAACAAGCAATTCCAATTATTTTAGACGGACATGATTTGGTGGGTTGTGCACAAACAGGTACAGGAAAAACAGCAGCTTTTGCAATTCCTATTTTAAATTATCTACATCCTATAGTAGGTTCCAAAAATAAGCGTAAAACACTACGCACGCTTATATTAGCTCCAACACGTGAATTGGCACACCAAATTTTGGATAGTTTTAATACCTATGGCAAGTATATGACAACTAAAGCAATGGTGATTTATGGAGGGGTTAACCAAGTGCCTCAGGTGCAACAACTAAAAGAAGGGGTAGATGTGTTGATTGCCACTCCCGGCCGATTACTTGATTTACATAAACAAGGTCATATTGATTTGAATCATTTGCATCACGTAGTTATAGATGAAGCAGACCAGATGCTAGATATGGGATTTATTAATGATGTAAAGAAAATTATTAAATTAACACCAGATAATAGACAAACGTTATTGTTCTCCGCTACAATGCCTGTGGCTATAAGAGAATTAGCTGATGCGTTTTTAACCAAACCAAAATTTGTTTCAGTAACTCCTGTTTCAAGTACGGCAGAAAAAGTAAATCAGAAAGTATATTTTGTTCAAAAAGAAGATAAAAGAAAGTTGCTTATTCATTTGTTGCAAAATGAAAATTATGCTAATGCATTAGTTTTTGTGCGTACCAAACATAGCGCAGACAATGTGGTAAAAGCCCTAAAGAAACATGAAATATCTGCAGCAGCTATTCATGGTGATAAATCACAATCGGCTCGATTGAGAGTGTTAGATGAATTTAAAACCAAACAAATTTCTATTTTAGTTGCTACCGATATTGCGGCAAGAGGTATAGATATTGATTTATTGCCTTATGTTATCAATTTTGATATTCCTAATATTCCCGAAACCTACGTACATCGAATTGGACGAACAGGCCGAGCAGGAAATGAAGGATTAGCAATTTCATTCTGTGGAAAAGACGAATTAGATTACTGGAAAGACATTGAAAAACTTACCCGTCAGCAAATAAAAGTCGTTAAAGACAATCCGTTTCCATTTAGAGAATTTACGGAAGAAGAAAAAGCGGCGAAACAAAACGACAGAAGAAATCCTAAAAAACAAAATCAAGGTCAAAAACCTGCAGGAAACAATCCTTCTAAAAAGAAAAAAAGAAGGTATTAGTTTCTTTTGGTTGTTATAGGAGTTTCAGGATTAGCTACGTTCTGTTAGGCTTTGCCTCAGCTCAATTTTAGGTACGTCTACTTTTCTTCAACTAAAAAAACTACTATTAAACTCTAAATTCTAAATTCTAAATTCTAAATTTGCACTATAACGTTTTAGGTATGGAATGTATTTCGGTTTTTGATATGTTAAAAATAGGCGTGGGACCTTCAAGTTCTCATACGCTGGGGCCTTGGCGTGCAGCAGAACGTTTTTTAACAAAACTAAGGGAGCAAGGCGTACTAGATAATATTAATAGTGTAAAGGTAGATTTGTATGGTTCTTTATCGTTGACAGGTAAAGGACATGCAACCGATTTGGCTGTTATGTTAGGTTTAAGTGGCGCAGATCCAGAATACATACCTGTCGAAAGTATAGACGTAATTATTTCGGCTATCAAAAATAAGAACGAAATCTTTTTAGGTAACGAAATTATTATTCCTTTTCATGCAGATAAGGATATCGTTTTTCATCGTAATTTTTTACCTTTTCATGCAAATGGTTTGCGTTTTACGGCCATAACAGATACGAATGAGTATACGGAAACCTATTATTCAATAGGAGGTGGGTTTGTCGTACAAGAAAATGAAAATGATACTGCTGATAAAATAAAGTGTGCTTTTCCTTTTCCAGTTGATAAAGCAACAGAATTATTGGCTTATTGTGAAAAAGAAAACAAGAAAATAGCTGAAATTGTTTTAGCAAATGAGCTATCTATGTTTTCGGAAGAGCAGGTGCATAATGAGTTACTTCGTATTTGGGATACCATGCTTGAGTGTATGTATATAGGTTGTCACACTGAAGGCACACTCCCAGGTGGTTTAAATGTCAGAAGACGTGCCTATGATATGCATAAAAATTTAATAGGCGTTTTACCTTATGAAGATCCGTATTCTTGGTTGCAGATTATCAGACAAACAGAAGTTAAATTCAGACAAATACTCAAATGGGTAAGTTGTTTTGCTTTAGCCGTAAATGAGGTTAATGCTTCGTTAGGCAGGGTAGTTACAGCACCTACAAATGGTAGTGCAGGGGTTATTCCAGCCGTGCTGATGTATTATATGGTAATTGAAAATCACCAAGCCAATGAAGAGCATATCAAACAATTTTTACTCGTAGCAGGCGAAGTAGGAAGTATCTTTAAAAAAGGCGCAACCATTTCAGCGGCTATGGGTGGTTGTCAAGCAGAAATAGGTGTGTCGAGTGCTATGGCGGCGGCTGCTTTGTGTGAAGTAATGGGCGGAACACCAGATCAAGTCCTAATGGCGGCAGAAATAGCAATGGAACACCATCTTGGATTAACTTGCGATCCTATAGGTGGATTGGTGCAAATACCTTGTATAGAACGTAATACTATGGGTGCAATTAAAGCAATTAATGCGGCCGAATTAGCTTTAGAAACGGATGCTAAAAATGCTAAAGTTCCCTTAGATAAAGTCGTTACTACCATGTGGGAAACCGCAAAAGATATGAATTCAAAATACAAGGAAACTTCTGAAGGCGGCCTCGCAGTAGGAGTAGGTCTAGCAGATTGTTAAATGTATGTTTTTTATACAATTTTCCATGCATAAATTTATTTCTTTTTCCCTTTGTTTATTTTTTGTTTTTGTTGGATTTGGACAAACGAATGGTTATCTAATTTCTATTCATGCAAAAAATTTAGAAAATGAAAAGATATTATTTTACATGCAATACGGAACTGCAAAAAAACAACTCATAAAAGACAGTGTTGTCGTAAAGTCAAATGAACAACAAATTGAATTTAAAGAAGATAAAAAAATAATTGGCGCCATCTATTTTTTCAAATTGGCTTCACAATCAAATCCCGTAGAATTAGCAATTGATAACGGTGCTCGTTTTTCAATTACAATAAACGATAAAAATATTGATAATCTGCAAGTTAATAATAGTGAGTTAAATAAAGACTTTATTTATTTTCAAAGACAAAATAGAGCCACATCAGTAGAAGAAAAAACAACCGCACGAACGCTATTGATGCAAAAATATCCTACTTCTGTATTACATTTATATTTGGCTATAGAGAACAAAATAGTTGCACCTATTCCAACAGCAGATGTTGAAAAAATAGGATACAGAGATACCTATTTTAATTTTTTGAAACGTGAGGATAATAGGGTGTATTTACTGCCAAACATCAATAAGTTTTTATACCGCTTTATTCAAATTTTACCCATAACGAACGAAAATTATATCGCAAATATTGAGGTAGCTTTAAAAGGATTGGATTGTAATGCTAAAAGTTATGCTGTTTTAGCGAAGTATTTTTTATCCAACTTAACCTTTTTTGAATCAAAAAATTTAGAATTGGCCTACAATCATCTGTATACAAACTATGTAAAAGACAATCCGTGTAAGGCTTTTACGAATTCAGATATGAATTCATACAGTAATCGATTTGATACTAATCAGAAAGTGCCTATGGGAGCTACTATTCCAGAGGTTACGTTCAGTACCAAAGACAGTGTTACAGTAAGTTTATCAAAAGTCTACAGCGAAAACGATTATACCTTTATTGCATTCTATAGCCCGTCATGTCCTCATTGTGAAGAAAAAATGCCTCAGGTAGCAAATTATTTCAACACGTCTGCAAAACGATTACCAAACAAGAAAATCCAATTAGTAGCCATTCTTAATGATGTAAATGAAGAAAAATGGCAGTCTTTTATAATGGATAAAAACTTAACGAATGCACTAAATCTAAAATCTACCGACGCGACACGCAAGTACCAAAAAGACCTCAATGCCTTTTCAAATCCATGTTATTTTTTAGTTGACAAATCAGGAAAAGTACTTTTAAAATCTTTTAATACTCAGGCGTTGAATGAACTCATGCAGAATTAGTTGTTAGTTGTTAGTGACTAGTGATTAGTGATTAGTGAAAAGTTGTAACTCCAAACTCGTAAATCGTAATTATTTTTGGTTATGGGTGATAGGAGTGGTCAGTCTCAGTCTCAGTCTCAGTGGTTAGTGTTAAATGTTTCAGGTTTCAAGTTTAGCTACGCTCAGTTCGGCTTCGCCTCGGTCAAGTTCTAATTCCTAACTCCCAAATCGTAAATCCTAATTATTTTTGGTTATGGGAAATGGGTGTCTTTTTACAGTATATTGTATTCATTCCTCCGTCTCTTCGAGTAGCGTAGCGTATCGAGAAGCAAACTTTTAGTTTTCAGTCACAGTCACAGTTTTCGGTTATTAGTGAAAAGTTGTAACTCCTAACTCCTAACTCCAAACTCTCAAATTGTTAAGCATCGTTTTGCTCTGTTTGGCATTAAAAGCTATAGCTAAGTGTGGTAAGCCAATACAAATTGTTTTTTTTGGTACTGTTTGCTAAGACGTTTTCTGAGGCATGATACCATTTCCCTTCGGTTCTACATTTTATTCTTTTAGAAAGGCTGTAATCAAAGTTTAAACTATTTCCTATGGTTTTAAATGGTAGTAAAATAGCAGGTTGAATTAGGATATTTTCTTTGTCATGGTAATATTCTATTCGATAGGCTATAGCCCATTTGGTATTAAATTGGTACTGCTGAATCAATACGGGGCTGTACCACATTGCCCAACCTGAAGTAGTGTTTCTTTGTTGCCAACCCATATCTAAACCCAATTGCGTTTTCATGCCATTTGCCCATGTTTTATCTACGTAAAAATTTGAAAAAAATCGAGTGGAAAAGTGTTCGTCTGAAGGGACGTCCCCTATAAATGTACTCCAATTGTACAAGGTGTTCTCGTTAGGTTTGTATTGCACTTGAGTGCCAAATGCGGGAAGTTTATTTACAGAGTTGGAAATGGTTTGCCAGCCATTGGATAGCATTACGGCCAAAAACCATTTTTCATTGAATTGTTGGTTGAACTTAATTCCTGTCATGTAATAGGGAGAATTTTCAGCTAATAGCGAACGTGAAGCAGTTAAGTTCGTAACAGCAGTAGCTGTTTCAAAGCCGATGTAACTTGGTAAAATACCAGCTTCAAGGGATGATTGAGTTGAAATTTTGACACCTATTGTAGCTTCATTGAGCCATTGTTGTGCTTTTGGATAATTTGCTTTCGCATACGTACCGGTTTGAATGCCTACTTTCGCATACAAATTACGAAAGGTCAGTTGGGTTTTAAACAAGGCTAAATTAATTTCACCTTTATTTTTTTTCGTGTAATTGTATAAATAGGGTTCTATTTTTTCATCATTTCCATAACTTGATGCCGCTGTGAAATAGGTATCCACATATCCCGAAAAATCTATTGAAAGCTTTGAATTTAACGAATCTTTTTGTTGGGCATTTGATATTAATGTGTTAATACCAAGAAAGAGAATTAATTTAATGTATTTTACCATTTTTATTTATTATAATATTTGTATGTATTTACAAAGCTTAAGTGTTTTTGATAATTGGGATAGGCGTGGTCAGTCTCAGTCTCAGTCTCAGTCTCAGTCTCAGTCTCAGTTGGGAGTAACTAGTAATTAGTGATAAGTGATTAGTATATTGTTATTTCTAAATTCTAAACTCCCAATTCGTAACTCGTAATTCGTAAATCCTAATTATTTTTGGTTATTGGTTATTGGTTATTGGTTATTGGTTATTGGTTATTGGTTATTGGTGTCTTCGTACAGTATACAGTATTCATTCCTCCGTCTCTTCGAGCAGCGTAGCGTATCGAGAAGCAAACTTTTAGTATTCAGTTTTTAGTAATCTTCAAATCTTCAAATTCACACATCAACTCGTAATCAATTCTCCATTGTCAATTATTAGCTGTATCACAAAGTTTCACAGAGTTACCACAAAAGACACAAAGAAAATC
>NZ_CALFIG010000324.1 GCF_937876455.1 uncultured Flavobacterium sp. | reverse complement strand
ACTGCGCATAGCTGCAATACGTTAGCTACCATTTAAGCCATACATACCTCAATATATCTTATTGCCTATTTCAGCGCTTCGAGTTTTAGTTTTGACATTTCAACGGTGTCATCCTTAAAAGATACACTTTCTTCGTTTGCCGTACGCAATGTGTATTTCTTCGTTTCGTGGTTTAACGAAAGTTCAATTGTTACCGGCTTCAATCCTTTTTTCGAGGCTGTAAAATAAACTGTTTCCCAGGTATGTTTGATTTGTACCATGATTGATAAAAGTGGTTAAAAATAAGGTTACATCTAGGCAAATTCATGTGGATGCCATGCGTCCTCGTCGTGGGTTGGTTTACGTTGATTCTTTCTGACCGATTCCGCCACTGGCATTCGCGACGGCTGCCAGACCTTTATTTGGCCGTCCTCAAAGGTTATATTTACCGGGCCTTTGATTCCGTGAATGATGCAGTACTGCTGCAGTTCAGTTAGTTCGTCTGTGTGCGTTGCGATTGTGTTTGAGATTAATTCCATGATATTTGATTGATTAAATTATTAATATTGATTCTAGACTCAAGCCCTTGTAACTTATTCGTTGCGAATTTATATGTGCATAGCCCCTGCCTACATTCACGGCTTAATTCGGCGCCTATCTTATTATACAGATCACAAATCAGTTCGTAGTCGGTGCTGCGTTTGTTCAGCAGTATATGAAGTTCTAATTCCGCTTCAAATCGTGTCATCATCTGGTTCGATTTTAGAATAGGACATCAATACAATAGCGGAGTAGATTACCGCTATTGCAAGGATGGAAAGTATTATGATGTCTGGGAGTGGCATGGTGTGGATGGTTTAAAGATAATAAATTGATTAATTATCTGTCCTGCCAATCAACCCGCTGTTGGTCATCGTCTAGGCTGTTATCGTTTGCCAAGTCCCATTCACGCTCCCAATCGATGTCATCAATTAGCTTATGATAGGCATCTTCATTGGCTTCGGGTAATATGTACGATAGGTTACAATGATGCTTGCCGTCAATGTATAGGTCAACGTCGAATTTGTCATGTGACATTTCAAAAAGGTCTTCTCGTGATTCGACATTGCAGCTAATGACTAACTCTTGTTGTTGGTGCTTACCGCCTCTACCAATCGGGCGGAACTTTTGGAATGATACCGATAGTTTCATGTTATTAGGGTTTAATTGTTGCACAAAGATATACCGTATATATATACATAGTTCAACTATCTTGTTACTAAATTGTTAATGAAATATAATAGTGTGAATATTGGTAATATTGTGTATATTTGCAGGTATTGAATAATAAATGATATTGTTAAGATTAGGAAATAAACAAATGATTGCAAAGGACATACAAGTCTATTTCCCACAGCATAAAATATATTGTGAGCCTTTTTTTGGTGCAGGAGGAATGTTTTTTAACAAACCAAAGGCAAAACATAATATTGTAAATGATATTGATAGTGAGGTGTTTAATTTATATCAAGTTGTTTTAAGTCAAAAAGAAGAATTAATGGAGCTTTACAAAATAACTCCTTATCATTCAGACTTGGTAAAACACTGGTCTAAAAACGAAGAGCAAGAACCATTAAAAAAAGCAATGAGATTTTTAATGTTAAGCAACTTTGTATTAAATGGAAGAGGATATACTTTAAGTTATGGAGCTGCTGCTTGTGGTAGAAGAAAAACAGAAGATTTTAAACTATTACTTGATAAAACATTTGATTTGATTAATGGTGTACAGTTTATGAATGTAGATTTTAGAAAGTTTTTCTCTAATTTCCAAATAAGAGAAACAGAAGAACAGCATTTTATTTACTGCGACCCACCATATTTAGGGACTGGCGATAATTACTCAAATTCTTTTACAGAAACAGATAGTAATGATTTATTTAACCTATTGCAAGAAACTAAATGTAAATGGGCAATGAGTGAGTTTGACCACCCTTTTATTTTAGAACAGGCAGAAAAAAGAGGTTTAAATGTTATCGTAATCGGGGAACGTCAAAACCTTAAAAATCGTAGAACTGAAATATTAATAACCAACTATGCAAACCCATTAACTCTTTTTAATCAATACTAAAAACAAAATAACAATGCCCCAAACAGAAAACACACAGCGCAAGAACATCGACATCGAAAACGACGTCTTGGATGCCGCCTACCGGGTTGCGCGAAAGGAAAAACGACGTGGGAAGAAAGACCCTAAAAACTTCATGGAAGACCTCATTACGCAATACGTTACCGAGCATGATGAGGAGTTGAGTAAGGGTAAACGGAAAAAGAAAT
>NZ_CALFIG010000323.1 GCF_937876455.1 uncultured Flavobacterium sp. | reverse complement strand
GCGTAACAATTACTACCATTAATTTAGAAAGCGAGTCAAAAGAAATTGAAGGGGTAACTATTGTAAAAGAACGTTCTACAATTGAACAAAAAGCAGACCGAAAAGTAGTAAATGTTGGAAAAGATTTAATTGCTTCAGGAGCTACAGCTTCAGATATTTTCAATAATATCCCAACGGTAAGCATTGATCCTCAAACAAAAGAGCTAAGCTTACGAGGAAACAGTAATGTACGTGTATTTGTAGATGGCAAACCTACCAATATTGATGCTACGCAATTATTACAGCAAATTCCTTCAGCTTCTATTAAACAAATAGAGCTTATCACAAATCCGTCTGCAAAATACAACCCAGATGGTAATAGTGGTATCATTAATATAATTTTATATAAAAACTCAAGAACTGGTTTTAATGGTAGTTTAACCTCAGGAGTAACCTTTGGGGTAACACCAAAAACAAACCAATCTCTAAATTTAAATTATAAAGTAGGTAAAGTAAATTTTTATACCAATTATGGATTTAACCACGGAAAAAACAGAAATTACGGATATGTAAACAGCGAAAGACCTTCGTTAGAAAACTATCAAAGTTTTAATTTTTCAAATATAAACACCTCACATCTTCTAAAATTAGGCGCTGATTATTACATCAATGATAACAATACGTTGTCTTTTTTTACGAATTTAAATTTCTTTGACGGAAAAGGCGATTCAAATACTGTTGTTGACTTTTTTAACAACACAACCAATACAGATGTATATCAAAAAAACTGGAACAATAGTGGCAATTTCACCTACACGTATGATTTAAATTACAAACATAATTTTAAGAAAAAAGGAGAAACAATTGAATTTCAAGCCAATCATTCTGTAACAGACAATTCAGATTTATCTCATTTTTTAGACAATTCTATTTCAAGCACAAATGATATTTCTGGAAAAACTAACTACAGTCAATTTAACATTGACTATGTTAATCCATTATCAGAAACTTCAAAATTAGAATTAGGATATGAAAGTAGAATTCAAGGTGGAAAAAATAATTTTGCGGATTTTTCTACTACTTATTCCGATTTAAACACTTTTGATTTTAATAGAAATATTCATGCCATTTATGCTAATTTCAGTGAATCATTTGGAAAGTTTAATGCACAAGTTGGTGCTAGAGCAGAGCAATATGATTTATTTGCACATCCTGTAAAAATTTCATCAAATAGTGCAAATAATCAAAATGCAGTTATAAGAGATGCTATTTTTACCATTTACCCTTCTGCTTATTTAACCTATAAAATGGATGATAACAACACATTCAATTTAAATTATACCAGAAGAGTTGACAGACCAAGTAACGGACAAATAAACCCTATTAGAGAATGGCGTACACCTCAAATGGAATCAAGAGGAAATCCTGCATTAGAACCTCAATTTACGAATTCATTTGAAGTAAATTACACTAAAAACACAAAAATAGGTTCTATAACTTCTGCCGTATTTTATAGAATGATTAATGCTGAAATTTCAAGAGTTATCTATTCAGATGCTACGAATCCAAATTACAACATCTTATCTTTTAATAATTTTAAGAACAATCATTCGGTTGGTGCAGAGATTAGTGCCAATCTTCGTTTAACTAAGTGGTGGTTCACAAATGCGAGTGCAGATGTTTACTTTAAAACAGTTCGTGGAACAGTAACCAATTTAACAACAAATTTACCTGAAAACGGAGAAGTGAAAGTAACTACTTTTAATACACGTTTAAACAATACTTTTTCGGCTTCAAAAAATCTTAAATTTAACTTATTTGGAATGTATAGAGGTAGAGATTTAAGTTTACAATATGCAAGAACACCTATGTATAGAATAGACTTTGGAGCAAATTATACAATTTTAAAAGGCAAAGGAACACTTTCGGCAAGATTAAATGACATGTTTAACATGATGCATTTTGGATTTGATGGAAATATCCCTTATAAGCAAGTTGGCGAATTCCATTGGGAAAGCAGAACATTCTATCTAGGCTTTAATTATAATTTTGGAGGCGGAAAAAATAAAGAATTACAACGTAAACAAAGAGATAAAAACGAAACGCAAAGTGGCGGAATGTTCTAAAACTTAACTATTCAATTAAAAACTAAAAAAAGCGCTCTGAAATTTTCAGAGCGCTTTTTTTGTTACCTTTTTATCCTACCGACAAATCATATTCAAAAGCTAAAATATTAACTGCAATTATAAAACTGTAAGTAGTTTTGTTTTAAAAATTAAAAATAATATCAATTTTAGTTTACTTCAGTCAATTTTAGTTTACTATTTGTGGTTTATGTTCAGTAATTTTACTGTAAACTAGTATAAATAATATGCTTCAGACAAAATTATATAAAATATTTCTCTTTGAGCCTGTGGGTGTCTTTTTATAACGAGGATTAAAAAAGGCACCTTAAATAAATGGGTAACACAAACATTTAATTAACAAAATTATATCTATGATACATATTATTAATAAAATAAAGAGTAGCAAGACTAGCTATTTATTCATCTTGTTTATTGTTGTGCTTATAAGTTGTAATGCACCCGAGAATATGATTGATGAAGCAAATTATAAAAGCAATATAAAAATAGACAATGTCGAAGTAAGTGAACTTTTTAAAAGAAAAGAATTTAACGACATTGTTATAAAATTATATAAACAAAAGAATGGCAATGAATTGAGTAGAACCGTAATGGAAAATCAGTATGGTTTTACAATACTAGACCAACCGGCTAAAGTTATTGAACAAAACAATAAAATTACCTATACATTAGCCATTAGCAGAGACAATCAAGCAGGTAGTTCTATGGGTTTTGAAAATTTAATAATTTCTAGCGACAGCTTAAATCAGCCTCAAGCTGTTATTGTAAAATACAGGCCTTTTGTTCCTATGAATCAGTTATTAACAAATAATGGTGGTTTTGAAGGAGAAGTTAATGTAACACCTATTACCTATAATAACACCCAAGTAACGGGTAAAATTGCAAGTGATTGTTTTGAGGTAATCTTGTCTAAATGCACGGGTATACCTTATGATTGTGGTGGTGAAGTCTGTGGTTTTAAGCGTTATATTATATGCCCTAGTGCTGGTGGCGATAGTGGTGAAACGGCAGGAACAACAATAGGCGGAGGCAGTACTTCTGGCAGTAGTACCCCCGCTGGTGGTGGCAGTAACCCAATAACAACACCTAATGGTGGCGGTGGAAACAGCAATCAACAATTTCCTGACACTCCTTGTAGTAGATTACAAAAAGGGACAAGTAGTAATGCTTACAAGCAAAAATTTAAAGCATTAAATAAACTTTCTAATTTTACGTTACCGTATGAAACAGGTTTTGCTCAGAAAATGGTAAATGGTGCTTTAAGCTATATTAATTTACAAGCGCCAAATGGTTCTTCTTTAAATTTTCCGTCAGGCTCATTAAATTTTACGCATGTACACAATAACCACATGGTAGTAGATGAAAATGGCAACGACGAGTATGATGGTGGTGTAAAAATATTATCTCCTGCCGATGTAGGTGCCTTAATTACTACTTGTCAAACGGCTGCTGAAAACGCAGCTATAAACCCAACAGAAGCTTTTGGAGTGATGATATCTAACGAAGGTATTTTTGCTATAACTTTATTAGAACCCTTATCAATTAACGAAATAGGACAATTTAACAGTAACTTAGCAGTATTTAAAAAAGAATATGAATTAAAAGCAGGTAATATTGTTAAAAACCCTAATTTAGATGCCACTGGAAGAAAAAACGCCTTGCAAAAGATGCTTTTGTCATTATTAAAAAAGTATGGTTTAGAAAACAAAGTAGGTTTATTTGAAGGAGAGGCACAAGACAACTTTGACTCTTATGACATAAACTGGACAAAAAAAGCGTTAAACCCCACTAACCCTGATGCAGCACCAGTAGAAACACCTTGTTAAACATTAAATTAAATTAAATAACGAGAGATCTACTCCATATCGGGCGTTATGACTTGATGTTTTTGTTTTAATAAATACCAAGCACAAATACCCGCAATCACAAAAGCACAGCTCGTGTAAGAAGCTAACAACATATGAATATAACGAAATGGAAAAGAAGGATTAAAAATAACTGCCCACCAATTATCGACGACATATTTCCCTTTTTCGATGACAAATCCTGCTGGTGTTTGCATCCAGGAATTAGCTGACATAATCCAAAAAGCAGAGATAGCGGTACCTGCCATCACCAAGCATGTCGCTGCGTAATGCATCTTAGGACCGACTTTCTCCCATCCGAACAACATGACCCCTAAAAATCCTGCCTCTAGAAAAAAGGCACTAAGAACCTCATAGGCAAACAAAGAGCCCAAAACACCACCCACGGCATTGGTAAAATGCCCGAAATTGGTTCCCAACTCATAAGATAAAACAATGCCTGAAACAACACCCATCCCAAAGGTCAATGCAAAGATTTTCGTCCAGAATTTAGCAATTTTTAAATAGACAATATTGTGTGATTTTAACCACATGCCCTCCATCATCACTAAAAAAAGGGCTAAGCCAAGATTCAGGGTTGGAAATAAAATATGAAATCCAATCGTAAAGCCAAATTGAATACGCGATGAGAGGAGTGTTTCTACCATAATCTTTCCTAACAACAAGGACCTATTAAAAAGCTATTTTGTGCAAAGGCCTAAGCCCTAATGAATTCAAATGATTATTT
>NZ_CALFIG010000322.1 GCF_937876455.1 uncultured Flavobacterium sp. | reverse complement strand
ACAAAATAAACAAATAATTCTTGATTGTTAGTGTTAATTCTATTAGCTTTAAAACTGTTAGTGATGACTGATTACCATTATTAATAAATCAATTCTTATTAGCCTTAAGCTTTATGCTGGGGGTTTACTGTCATAAGTGCCCGAGGGCACAAAAGCAGTAAGTGGTTGTTTTATAATAACTGTAATCAGCCCCTAGCACCATTTTAACAAGCTAAGAGGTTGATTATGATTAATTACAAATACGATTTTGAACTATACACCTTAAACGAACTCCCTACCAACGATGCACGATTGTTTCTGAATATTATAGTGTCTAATGCTTTAACTAAAGCACAAGCCATTCAATATAAGGACAATACTGTCTTTGTAATATCGGAAGAACAATACTTAAGGCTAATAAATACTTAAAAAAGCAATTACTGGTTGAGTAAGTCAGCGGCAATAATACTAATGGCTTGCTTGACTGGTATTAATTACCTTTGTTTATATTTTTCAGGATGCCATTGTTCTTTTATTGCCGTCATTAACATTGCTTTAGTGTTACGAACTTGCCCTCTTGATAATTGTAAATCAACTGCATTAATGGCGTTCTGGATAGTTTGCTCTGTATTTTCTTTTAAAATCTGATTAATAACTCGCGAACTTAAACCAAATTCTTTTAGAGTATCAATTATAGGCGGTTTTCTTTTTATTTCCTGAACTTCTTTTACTGGATTATTTCGTAACTCATAAGCTTTATTTTTGCTTATGATGAATTTGATGCCCACTATCTTTCTTGATGGTTTTATACGTTCAAATTCAATATGAATGTCTGATTTCTCATTGATTTCTCTTTGGGCTATAAGGATTAGTTTTTTTTCAAAATGATCATATTTGTTTAATTTGTCCTTTACTCCGCAACATTCTTTTATTTCATCTATAGTTAGGGTTCTTTCTCCTATATCCTGGTATTGTTTTAAAAGTTCATAAATACGTATCGCATGAATGCTTTTAAACTGCATTAAGTCAGTAATACTAATTGCAGTGAATCTATCTTTTAGTTGTAATAGAAATGGGTGCATTTCAGGTGCAAAGCTTAACTTAATAAATCCCTCTCCTTCTTCATATCGTGCTGAGCTTAACCAAGCTACTTGAGTAATTACTTTTAGGTCTGGTTCTTTTATAATTAATACTTTTTTCATTAAACCTAAGGTGATTTTTTGTAATTCTTTATAATTCGCATGGCCTTTTAATTCCATTAAGTTCATAAATTCTCTTACAGTTAACATATGTTTCTTGAAGTCTTTATCATCAGGTTTGATTTGTGAAGTTAGCCAAAGTATGATTTTTTTTTCTTGTAAAGTAAGAGAATACCTAGCCTCTATTAAATTATTATGCTGGAATACGACTACGCTTGGTGGTAGATCTTTTTGAATTTTTTTTGTAGGTTGGGAGTTTTTAATTATCGTTGGAATACTTGTACTAATTTTTTTCATAATTTATACCTTGAAGGGTTGATTTATTACCACCTTAGCAACAAAGTGGTAATAAATCAATAAACTACTTAAGCGTTTAAGTGGTTTTTCACCCTAAAAAAGTGGTTTTTCACCCTAAAAAAGTGGTTTTTCACCCTAAAAAAGTGGTTTTTAGAGGAAATAAAGCGCAGAACCAAGCGGTCTCCAAGGCGCCGAAAATACTTAAAATACTGAAAGTATAAAAAAACAAGAAAAAAGATTTGCGATTTTCTGTGGATAACTCACTTACTTTTCTTGTTTTTTTGTTTTTGTTTTTTTGATGGAAATTTTGATGCAAAAATTCCAAAAAATCAGATTTGGAATTTTTGCTAATTGAGTTCGCTATGCTCACAAAATTTTTTATTTTTAAGTGGTTGGCAAGAAAAATTTTGATTTGTTTAGAATTTTTACAAAATAACCTTTCGTCTGCTATTTAGATATAGCAAAAACAAGTTTTAAGGTACTTTTTAAGAGGATAAATAGAGGTTAATAGCCAATCATGAATGAAGAATATTTTCGCTTCTGTATAACTCTTAAAATCAGTTTTGCTACTTTTTGGATTTTTCGTTTTTATTACAGGCTTCTTTGAGTTTTGTTCCCGCTTTAAATCTTGGTTGCATATAAGCAGCAATTTTTATAGGTTGACCCGTTTTTGGATTCATTCCGTTTCTGGCTTCAACTTTAGATTTGATAAACCTACCGAAACCGACTAGTAGTATTTCGTCATTTTCCGATAAAGCTTCCTTTATGGCTTCTACAAATACGTCTATTACCGCGTTAGCTTCATCAATGTTGCTTTTCCTTTGTCTCTTTGCTAAGGCTTCACGGACATATCTGTTGAATTGTGATTTAATCATCTCTTCCTGCTTTAAAAATTGAGCCTGTTAAAAAATTTATTCGAAAGAAGAATTTTAATCAAGATTTTTGACTTCCTACAATCAAAACTTAAATAACAAATAAACTAATTAGATCTATTTTTTTAGATAATTTTTTATTACTTATATGATGGTAGCTACGATCAGACGATCGATGGTAGCAATAAGTTGATTTCATTAATAGTAAGCATCTTTTAGCTCTTGCAGCGTTCTTTTCTTTTTATTTTCTTCAAATTGAACCTTAAAGCATTTTACAGCTTTTTCTTCATCGATTGAATCCATCTTTGCAGTGATTCCATCCTCTTTCTTTTTTGATTTATATTGTTTTCCGTATCTGATTTGACATGGAGCTTTGTAAGTTAAATTATGCTCACGTATATAAACATTAAAAGCTCCAATATATACCCCTAATGTTCGAGCAATAACTGATTTGAACTGACCGCTATTTAAAAGTTTCTGTATGTCTTCAGGGGTATATTTTGACAATACGGAATAGGTTTTTGCATTAAGATATTTTGATCCTTTTTTAGAAGGCATACTAATTAACGAATAACTCAGTGAGTAGAAAAGTTAACAAAACTGCTTATCTAGAATTAGTACCAAAAAATGCAAAATATCCTAGTAACATTTTCTCTTTTTACTAACTTATAATTTAATCAATGTTGTAATTAATCATCATCGCTATTTGAATATTATAAGGGTAATAGTATGTCACAAAATTACCTCTGTTCTGACCTGATATTAATCCACTCGTGCACCATATCTTTAGAGCGCAGCCGTTCAATTTTTATTGAATGGCGTATTGCGCATTATCATGAATTCCATTTTTTTTGTTATTTGAGTTCTCATCTAATCGTAAGCGACGTTTGCTATTTTTGTGTCTCTGTCAGGGGTAATTTTTAGGGGACTTTGCCCCCTTAATATACCCCTACCTACTCCTAAAAATAATTTTTCTGATTTATGTTTTCTTGAATTTGGAACTTAAAGTTTATAATAAACATTCGCAGAATTTTGTTATACGCAATCTGCAAATAAATTTGCTTGCTCAATAAAATTCGTTTCTTTAAAATTGATTACTTTTTTAAATTCTATGAGTTGTCCTACTCAAAAAAGTTTCCATGAAAAAATAAGCCGCTTTTTAGAAAAGATGTTATCCAATGTTTTTAGAGTTCACTTGAGCTATTTGCCAAGTGCGGTCTTGCAGACAGCTATCGCATTTTTATTTACTGTGCTTACTAAATTATTTTTATTAGCTCTGTATCGCTTGGTGTTTAACGGTTACTACGAATTTTGTTTAATGGAGTGTTTATGGGCTCAAAAAAAAGGTTATAATGCTTTATATATTTGTTTAAACCGTACTCGGATACTTTTAATCCTTGGTATACTTCTCTTTTAGTTTTGCTGTTATCTAAAAGCTTTTGTATATCACTTGGCCTATAATTCTGCTCAAGATACTCAAGACCATTGATGATTTTTTTATTCATCTTAATTTGCTCACAATAATCTAAGCTAAAATTCAACCCTAAAATGAGGACAAAAACAAGGCGCTAATAATGTGATAATAAATTAATAGAAGAAATATTGATAAATTCTCTATGAAATTATTAAAATAGGAAAAAAAAAACTAAAAAATCCCCCGAGGGGTCAATATTCATTTCAAAGACTTCAATCAAAAAATAAGTATTACAAATAATTGCCTGTATCACTGCGAGTAAGTTAGGGGTGTATTAAGGGGGCACAAAGTCCCCTAAAAAATTACCCCTGATAGAGGACGCAAAAATAGCAAACGTCGCTTACGATTAGATCAGAACTCAAATAACAAAAAAATGGAATTCATGATAGTGCGCAATACGGTGTTGAACTAAAATTCAACACCTGCGCTCTAAAGAATGTTGTACAAGTGGATTAATATCGGGTTCAGTTAGAGGCATTTTATTTGTATTTATAGGGGCAATTTTAGCGTTGCTATTGGGAAAAATTCCTGCTGTTGTGTAGCAGAGAAAATTGTAAATAGTGGTAAAGGTAATAAACAAGTTTAAGAAATAGTTCATTTAGTTTTTTCTAAATGCGCACTTATGCATTGACTTTCGTCAATGCTCCGCTCAAAGTTTAAATCAGCAATAAAATCAGTTTACAAAGATGAAGCTTTTAGGAGTGGCAGATTTAGCAAAAAGATGGAATTATACAAAACAGGGAGTGCATCAAAAATTAAAACAGGATGTCTCTTTTCCCAAACCAATAGCAAAGATTAATAGCGGGATATTAGTATTTTTAGAAAGTGATATTATTAATTATGAAGCTAACAAAAAAGAACTACTAGATGCAGATTATAAGTATTGGCATACTCATATAAAATGGACTTTTAAGAAGTAAAGTTATAAACCTACTAAACGTTGTAGCCTATTTAAGATATTATCTAATTCTGACTTGCTAAGTTGTCCTATTCTTGGGTATACAATCCTGTTTAAACTGATTGATCTACAATGTTCTATTAAAGCATAACTTTTAACCTTTAATTTATCTCTTGGATTTAATTCATAATGTAGATTGCTAAATTCCTTCTGGGACTGACTACTAAGAGGACAGATGAATATAATAGGCGGCGCAGAATCGAGTATTAATTGAGAGTTTAATATAATTACTGGCCTTACTTTACCGATCTCAGCATGTTTTGCAGGGTTAAGTTTTCCTAGATAGACACCACCCCTAGTTAGTATTTCTATTTGTCCCACCATTTATCCTCTTCTTGCGGTAACTCTGTAAATAGGCTATCGATTAGTTTTTTGGATTCCTTGGAATATTTAGTAGATTGTTTCATTGCGTTGAAACTTTTTATTATTCCGAGTTCTTCTGACTTAGTTTTATAATTGTCTAGTTCGTGAATAATAGCTCTACGTATAAATTCTGTTCTTGAAACCCCAAGTTCTTTGGCTACCTTTGTACTAGCTTCTGCTATAGTATCTGGTAATATAATAGAAAGAT
>NZ_CALFIG010000321.1 GCF_937876455.1 uncultured Flavobacterium sp. | reverse complement strand
CAACTCATCTATTCGTCTTCTAATAAACAATTGTTCGTTTACAATGGCTCTTTGGTCGTTGCCTTCAGCTAATTGATCTAATTTATTAGAAAAGCGCATCATTTCTGAGTCTTTCTTAGACAAACTCAATTTTTCAAATAAAGCATCAAGAATCTTATTGAATTTACCTTCAATATGACGTCTGTTTTGAGGCACTTTACCCAACTCTTTCCAAGCAGCAATGTGTGCTTTTATAGCGTCTAAATCGGTTTTGTGGTCGCCCACTAGCTCAAAAGACTTCAAGGTTTCTAAGTAAGCTTTTTTCTTTTCAAAAGCTTCTACTTCCACTTGTATTTCTTCTTTTCTTGAATCGTGTAAACGGTCAAAATACGTGTTGCAAATGCCCTTAAATGTTGCCCAAATCTCATCAGAATGTTTACGCGGCACATGGCCTATTTTGCGCCAATCTTCTTGAATTTGTTTCATGATAGGCGTGGCAGCATCAAAATCTTCTGAACTTGCATGTGCTTTTGCCTTTTCAATTAGGGCTAGTTTTTTATCTAAGTTTTGTTGTTGTTCGTTTTTAATGTCTTTGTAAAATGCATTTTTATTGGTGTTAAATGCTCTTACAGCTACTTTAAAATTGTGCCAAGTTGACTCTGAAATTTCTGCAGGAACACGCCCAATAGCAAAGAAATCTTGACGCAACGCTTCCATTTTAGCAATTTGTTTTTGCCAATCGCCATGAGCTGCTACTTTTTCTTCGGCTAAAGCGGTAAGTTGTGCAATTACATTGTTTTTTGCCGTAAGGTTATCTTGTTCTTTTTCTCTAGCTTGTGCAAACATAGCTTCACGTTTGTCGTGCATTTGCTTGGTTACTTCGCTAAATTCAATCCAAATTTTTTCACGATGTTCTTTATCTACAGGACCTACTTCTTCTTTCCATACTTTGTGCAATACTTGTAATTCACGGAAAGCTTTCGTTAAATCTGTTTCAGCCAATAAGGCTTTTGCCTTTTCAATAATGGCTATTTTTTGCTCTAAATTGTTTTTAAAATCCGCATCACGTATTTCTTTATCTAAATGAACCAATTCATAAAAACGATCTGTGTGAAAATGGTAATTATTCCATAATAAATTGTATTTATCTTTTGGAATCGCTCCTACATTTTTCCATCGGTCACGGATGTCGTTAAATTTTTTAAACATGTCAGACATGCTTGTTTCACTGTTATCAATAAGCGCTTTTAATTCTTCAATTAATGTTGTTCGTGTAGCGTAATTATCTTTTAATTGGTTTTGTATTTGATTAAAATGTTTGGTGCGTTTTGCTTTATAGGTATCGTATAGTTGGTCAAATTTTGATTTCAATGGAAAATGATAATCAAATTCTACACTTGCTTCATTTTCTGCATAAAATGCAGCTCTTTTTTCATCAATGAATTGGTGGTATTTACCTAAAAAAGATTTTTTTATATCCTCAATATGGTTTTTTACAACCATCACATTTTCATGACTTACTAATTCGGCTAGTTCTTCAACTAAAGCTTCCATAGAAAGTGATTCATAGTCTTTTTGAGGAATTTCATGGGTCTCAATAAGCGAGCCTTCTTCACTAGCTTCTGCTAAGTGATTATCCATAATTTCTTGTGCAGAAAGTGCCGTTGCATTTTCAGTAGACTCTGTTTCAGTTTGTCCGTCTGCCATTGGCAGGTTATCATTCGTTTCTTCTAACATTTTAGAAAAGTTTTATGTTTTTAAAGGTTCGAAGATACTAAAGCCTCCTGTAAATTCAAAGAAAATGCTTGTTTTTAGCTATAAAAACTTATTTGTTCCAAATTTTCCATGCTTTTTCTGCCTGAAAGACAAGCATATCATAGCCATTTTTAATTTTTGCACCCTGTGCTTTGGCTTGTTTTAAAAAGTACGTTTGTTCCGGATTATACACTAAGTCAAAAGCAATGTGTTGGTCGGTAAACAGTTCATAAGGTAACAACGGACATTCTTTCATGTTAGGAAAGGTGCCTAGGGGAGTGGTATTAATAATAATTTGATAATCAGTAAAAACAGTGGCATCTAATTCGTTGTATCCAAATTGAAATTCGTTAGGGTTTCTACTGACAAAGTCATATTCTATTGCAAGTTTCCTTAAAGCAAAAGCTACGGCTTTACTAGCGCCACCTGTTCCTAAAATTAAGGCGCGTTTGTGGTGTTTTTTTAGTAAAGGTTTAAGTGCTTTTTTAAAACCATAATAATCGGTATTGTAGCCTTTAGTTTTTTTGTTTTTTGAAATAGTGACGCAATTTACAGCGCCTATTTTTTGTGCTTTTTTATCTATTTTGTCTAAAAACGGAATAATAGCTTCTTTGTAAGGTATTGTAACATTTAACCCTACAAGTCCTTTAGTAGTTGCTAGTAATTCGGGAAATTTATTGATGGTTAGCAAATCATAATTTTCATAATCACAATTTTCAAAAAAATTTTGAGTAAATTTTTCAGTAAAATATTTTTTAGAAAAAGAATGGCTACTTTCTTTTGCTATAAGTCCAAATTGCCTTTGTTTTTTAACTTTTTTAGCCATTTTAATAACTATTTTTTGCTAAATTTTGTTTGAATGAGTTTAACAAAAATAGGTAAAATAGATAGTAAAACGATACCTAATACTACTTTTTCAAAGTTATTTTTTACCACATCAATTTGGCCTAAAAAGTAACCTAAAAAGGTAATACTGTTTACCCAAATAAGTGCACCAAGAATACAATAAAGAATATAGGTTCTGTATTTCATACTACCTGCACCTGCTACAAAAGGCGCAATAGTTCTAACAATGGGAACAAAACGAGCCAATATAACTGCTTTTCCACCGTTTTTTTCAAAAAAAGCTTCGGTTTTAGTGATGTATTCTTTTTTTAGAAAGAGTATTTTCTTTTTTTCTTTGATGAGTTCACCAAATTTATGTCCGACAAAGTAATTTAAATTATCACCTAATAAAGCGGCTATAATTAAAAGCGGTATAAGAATGACAAGGCTTAATTTTCCTGTTGTAGCAGCGATTACCCCAATAGCAAACAACATGGAATCACCAGGGAGTAGCGGCATGATTACAAATCCCGTTTCTACAAAAACTACTAAAAATAAAATACAATAAATAAGCGTGTTATAGTCTTCAATGAGTTGGTTAATAACGGTTAATGGGTCTTTAAGAAAATGCAATAAAAAATCAATAAATTCCATAAAGTAAGTTTATGTTTTAGGGCTTATAATGGGTTAAAATTTCTTGTATAGACTCGTTTTCCCAAACAAATGGAAATAGATCTTTTAGAATATAATTTTTATGATGATCAGTTTGTACAGCTTCTAGCAGTTCTTTTTTAGCTAACTCTTCATTTAAAATGGTACTATACAGTCCTACTAAACGATATGAAATTTCACTTTCGTTTGTATACAATTCCTTAGCTTGAGTTAGTATTTCAATAGCACCTTCCGTTTCGCCTAAAATATAAAGTACGTCACTCCAACATAAGAAATTATCTAATTCTACATCCCCGTTTTCAAAGGCTTTTCGGTAACCCACTTCGGCTTCTTCAAAGAAGCTTAAAAATTGGTTAATGTTAGCATATCTTCTCCAATATAACGGATTTTCGTTGTCAATTCCTAATGCTTTGTTGACATAATACAATGCTTTTTGGTAATTTTTTTGACGAATGTAAAAATCTGTTAAGGCAATCCAAGCTTTATCTAATAAAGGATCTTCGTGTACGGTTT
>NZ_CALFIG010000320.1 GCF_937876455.1 uncultured Flavobacterium sp. | reverse complement strand
ATTTGAAATTCCTGAAAACACTACTGAAGATGCCAAAGTAGTACCTCTTTCTCTTCAATTACTGTTGGAAAACTGCATTAAACACAATATTGTAAGCAGTTCTAAACCATTGCATATCAACATTAGTACGGTAGACAATCAATTGGTTATCGAAAATAATTTACAAAAGAAAGAAATCCTTTCAGATGGAAAAGGAGTCGGGTTACAAAATATTATCAATCGCTATGCGTTATTGACCGAGCGAAAAGTTAGAATTATTCAAGACGAAAAATCATTTAAAGTTTATTTACCACTATTAACTAAACAAATTTCTATTATGGAAACAAATTCTCTAACTTCTGAAAATGCTGCCTATGCACGTGCAAAAAAACGTGTAGAAGAATTGAAAGGATTCTATGGTAATCTCACAGCTTATTGTGTTGTAATCCCTACACTAGCAATCATTAACTACAATACATTTTGGGGTGTACAATGGTTTTGGTTCCCGATGTTAGGTTGGGGATTAGGCCTTTCATTTCATGCTTTTGGTGTTTTTGGTTACGGAAAATCATGGGAAGAACGAAAAATTCAAGAAATACTAAACAAACAAACTAATACTAAAAAATGGAACTAAATATGGAAAATAATACACTAAATCAAATTCGCTACGAAGAAGCTGCAAAAAAAGTAAAAAAACTAAAAGGATTTTACACCCATGCCATTGTATATTTGGTAATTAATAGTATGATAGTCATCTTAAATATTCAAAATTTGAATGAAGGTGAAAGTTATTTTCAATTAAAAAATTTCTTCACGGCATTCTTTTGGGGATTAGGTTTATTGGCTCATGCGATTGCAACATTTGTACCCTATTTTATTTTAGGAAAAGATTGGGAAGAGCGCAAAATTAAAGAGTTTATGGAAAAAGAAAAAGCGAATAAATGGGAATAATTAGTCACAGTTTTCAGTCGCATTTGGCAGACAACATAAAAGCATCAAACCTGACCCGAGACGAAGTCGAACAGAGCGAAGCTAAACTTGAAACAAAAAAACAATGAACATAATCATCATCGAAGACGAAAAACCAGCAGCCCGATTATTGCAACGTAAAGTTGAAAAACTTGGAATGAAAGTAACTAAAATGCTTCATTCTGTTGAGGAATCAATTGCTTGGTTTCAAAATAATTCGCATCCTGATTTGATTTTTCTCGACATTCAATTGTCGGATGGGTTATCGTTTGAAATCTTTGAACAAATTGAAATTAAAAGTGCTGTGATTTTTACTACGGCTTATGACGAATATGCTTTGCGTGCGTTTAAACTAAATAGCATTGATTATTTGTTAAAACCGATTGATGAAGAAGAATTGGCTGTTGCTATTCATAAATTCAAAAATCAATTTCAAAAAAACACGATTTCCAATTTAGATTTTGAAGCAATTAAACGCATGTTAGTCAATCCATTGGAAAAGGAATATAAAAAGCGTTTTTCGGTGAAAATTGGACAACAATTAAAAGTGATTTCCATTGATGAAGTCGAATGTTTTTATAGCGAAAACAAAGGCACATATATTCACACGCTAGACAATCGCGATTATTTAGTAGATACGACTTTAGAAATTATAGAAACAGAACTCAACCCAAAAGAATTTTATCGGGTAAATAGAAAATTCATTATTCCTTTAAAAACGATTAAAGAAATACAAGTATATACTAATTCTCGACTTAAAATTAGCTTATCAACTTTTAAAGCAGATGACATCATTGTAGCGCGAGAACGTGTCAGCGATTTTAAGAATTGGATTGGGTAATTTTTGTATTTTGTAGCAAAATATAAAACTGAACACCAAACAAAATTGAAGCTAATACTAAATGCGCTGTTTGACTGCCAAAAGGAAAGTGTAAATAACTCATGATTACTCCTGTTAATATTTCAAGAAGCAAAATACGCATAACCCAGTCTAGTTTTTGAACACCTAATTGTAATCTTCTATTTCGCAAAAACAAATACAAATTAGCCAATACAATTACAATAGAAAAACTTCTATGAAAATAGAATGTGATTTCAGGATTTTGTAACCAAAATCTTTTTGGAAAACCTGTTCTTTCATAAAAATTGTCAACAAATTCTCGTACTTGTGTTCCTAAAATCACTTGAATAAGAGTAAAAAATAGTACTGCAACAAGAGCTAAACTAAACTTTTTATCATATTTACTAATGCTGACTTTGGCCGAAACTAGATGTATAACATACAACTGAAAGGCAACTATAACTAATGCTGCTAACATATGTGTTGTAATTTTATATGGACTCAAAACAGAATCTACAACCGTTTTACCCAGCCAGGCCTGAAAACCCATTAAAAAACAAATAAAAAAAGAATAGAATACTATTTTCTTATTCTCTTTCCAGAATGAAAAAGACAGCATAAAAGTGAGTAAACAAGCTAAACCTGCTAAGGCTCCTACTAGCCTATTGATGTATTCAACCCACGTATGCGACGGATTAAAAATAGCATAATCATGTTTTGTATATTTTTCCCATTGCGAAGTCTTGTATTGAGAAGGGGCTACAAAATCTGTTGTAGCTACAAATAATTGTTCGTCTTGTATAATTACTTGTCCTTTTTCATACGATTTCCCGGGCGTATACAACAATTCTTTTTCTTCTGTTGGCGGAATGTAATACCCAAAACATTTTGGCCAATCTGGACAGCCCATACCCGAACCTGTCATTCTAACAACTGCTCCTGCAATAATAACCATATACACTAAAACTAAAGCTGTTTTTGCTGATGTAAGAAAATATTTTTTCATTTTTTTCTGCTTATCGATTTATTGTGGGAAAGTTTGAGATTTTTTACTGGATGACTCAATAACTTTTCTACTCTGTTACTTTGTTACTCTGCTACTTTTACTAAACCCATTCCTAAAGCCTTATTCAATACAAACTCTTTTGCTGCTTCGTATTCATTTGGTATTTCGCCTTCTAAAATGGCTTCTTTCACGGCTTCTTTTAAAACACCAATTTCTCTACAAGGTTTTAAGTTAAATAATTCCATAATTTCTTCGCCAGAAATAGGTGGTTGAAAAACACGAACACGATCTTTTTCTTCAACCTCAACAATTTTTTGTTTGACTATGTCAAAATTATGATGGTACTTTTGAAATTTCTTTGGGTTTTTTGTTGTGATATCTGCCTTGCATAAAGTCATTAAACTTTCAATATCTTCACCTGCATCAAATACCAATCGACGAACAGCACTATCTGTTACAATGTCTTCAGCAATTACTATAGGACGAGAACTCATCATAACCATTTTTTGTACAAATTTCATCTTTTGATTTAACGGCATGTGTAAGCGCTCAAATATTTTTTTGACCATTTTACCCCCTAAAAATTCATGACCATGAAAAGTCCAACCTTGTTTTTTATTGAATTTTTTTGTGGGTGCTTTGCCAATGTCGTGTAACAATGCGGCCCAACGTAACCAAACATCATCCGTATTTATACAAATATTATCTACAACTTCTAATGTATGGTAAAAATTATTTTTATGGGTGTGCCCTTCTACTTCTTCTACATTATTTAAAGCTGTTAATTCGGGTAAAATAGTATCTAATAAACCAGTTTGATACAAATGTAAAAAACCAATTGAAGGTTGATCTGATGCTAAAATTTTATGCAATTCATCTACTATTCGTTCTTCGGAAATAATGGAAATCCGTTCCTTATTTTTGGTAATTGCTTCTAACGATTTTGTTTCAATTTCGAAATTCAATTGCGTGGCAAATCGAATAGCACGCATCATACGTAGTGGGTCGTCAGAATAGGTAATATCTGGATTTAAAGGCGTTTTAATTATTTTATTTTTTAAATCTTCTACCCCATTAAATGGATCAAGCAAATCTCCAAAATCGTTACCATTTAATGAAAAAGCTAAGGCGTTTATGGTAAAATCTCTTCGTTCTTGATCGTCTTTTAACGTTCCATTTTCTACTTGTGGGTTTCTGCTATCATGTGTATACGATTCTTTTCGGGCACCCACAAATTCTATATCCATATCGTTGTAACGCAACATAGCTGTGCCGTAGTTTTTAAAAACTTGAACTTTAGGGTGAAATGAAATTAATTCAGAAACTTTTAAAGCCAACTCTATTCCGCTTCCAACAGCGACTATGTCGATGTCTTTTTTATGATTTCGTTCCAACAAAACATCTCGATCAAAACCACCAATCACATAAC
>NZ_CALFIG010000319.1 GCF_937876455.1 uncultured Flavobacterium sp. | reverse complement strand
ATGGTTTCGACGCGGCTCATGCGATCAACCTGCCTTGCCGCTGCGCGTCCTCGATTCGGCGGCAGGCTATGTCGAAATTTTTAATGAAAAAATTTGTGATTAAAAGAAATGGTGATTACAAACCCTTTGAAAGCTATAAAATAAAGGACGCTATAGAGAGTAGTTTTGAAAGTGTTTCTATTCCATTTGACGAAAATATTTTTGATATAGTCATTACAACTATAGAAGATAAAACGACTTGGTCAGTTGAGGAAATTCAAGATTTGATTGAGAAAAGCCTGTTTCAAAAAGGGTATTTTACAGTCATGCGTTCGTTTATGTTGTATCGTCATACTCGAAAACTACAACGCGAACATGTTGAAGGACTAAACGATGATACAACTTATGTTGACAGCACACAAACCATCGAAGAATATATTTTGCAAACCGATTGGAGAATAAATGCCAACGCCAATACTTCTTATTCTAATGCAGGATTAGTCAATAATGTTGCTGGTAAAATCATAGCCAATTATTGGTTGGATAAAGTCTATTCAAAGGAAGAAGGTTATGCACATCGAAATGGCGACATTCACATTCACGATTTGGATTGTTTGACAGGATATTGCGCGGGTTGGAGTTTACGAGTTCTTCTCAATGATGGCTTTAATGGCGTTCGTGGACGAGTTGAAAGCAAACCACCATCTCATTTCAGAGAAGCATTGGGACAAATGGCAAATTTTCTCGGGATTTTGCAAAGCGAATGGGCAGGCGCACAAGCGTTTAGTTCGTTTGATACGTATTTGGCACCTTATGTTTTCAAGGATAATTTGTCTTTTGATGAAGTGTTGAAAGCGGTTCGCAGTTTTGTTTATAATTTGAATGTTCCGGCACGTTGGGGACAATCTCCTTTCACCAATATTACTCTGGATTGGATTGTTCCCGATGACTTAAAAACCCAAATTCCTACTAAAAATAACCATCATTTCTTTGAAGGTAACTTCAATCACGATTTAGTAGTAAAAGCCAATCTGCGTGGTGTCGATAAACCAACTGATTTGCGTTACGAACATTTTCAGGAAGAAATGAATTTGATAAACAAAGCGTATTATACGGTAATGACGGAAGGCGATGCCAACGGACAACCATTTACTTTCCCAATTCCAACAGTAAATATCACAGAAGGTTTTGATTGGAATGGAGAAAATACCGATATTCTTTTTGAGAACACGGCTAAAATTGGTTCTTCCTATTTTCAAAATTTCATTGGAAGCCAATATATTTTGGATGAAAAAGGCAATAAAGTAGAAAACGAAAGTGCCTACAAACCAAACGCTGTTCGCAGCATGTGTTGTCGTTTGCAACTCGATTTAAGAGAATTATTAAAACGTGGCAACGGACTTTTTGGAAGTGCCGAAATGACTGGAAGCATTGGAGTTGTAACAATAAATATGGCTAGATTGGGTTATTTATACGAAGGAGATAAAGACGCGCTTTTTATTCAATTGGATAAGTTATTAGCTATTTCTAAATCAACTTTAGAAAAGAAAAGAGTTTTTATTCAAGACATGTATGATAGAGGTTTATTTCCTTATACGAAAAGATTTTTACCTCATTTTAGAAACCACTTTTCAACAATTGGTGTAAATGGAATGAACGAAATGGTGCGTAATTTCACTAATGACAAAGATGATATTACCACAGTTTTTGGTAATGATTTTTGCATGGAAATTTTAGATTATATCCGAAATAGAATGCGAGAATATCAAGAGGAAACTGGAAATTTATATAATCTTGAAGCCACTCCAGCTGAAGGAACTACGTATCGGTTTGCCAAAGAAGATAAAAAACGATATCCAAATATTCATCAAGCAGGAATGGGAGAAAATATTTATTATACCAATAGTTCGCAAATTCCAGTTGATTTCACACAAGATCCTTTTGAAGCATTGCTTATGCAAGATGAATTACAATGTAAATACACTGGCGGAACGGTTTTGCATTTGTACATGAACGAAAAAATTAGTTCGCCAGAAGCTTGTAAAAACTTTGTAAAAACAGTTTTAACCAAGTTCAGATTACCTTATATTACAGTCACTCCTGTATTTAGTGTTTGTCCAGTACACGGATATCTAAACGGTGAACATGAATATTGTCCAAAATGTGACGAACAAATTATTGAAAATCAAAACAACTCGAACTATGAAAACAAAAATTAATGAAGTTTCAGAACAAAATCAGCATTTAAGAATCAAATGCTTGGTTTACACCAGAGTAATGGGTTATCACCGACCTGTTGAAAGTTTTAATATTGGTAAAAAAGGAGAGCATAAACAACGTGTACATTTTAGAGAAAATCCGTGTTAGCCAAACCAATTTGCAATATTACGCCATTTACATTATTAGATTATCCAGATAAATCAGCATGCATTCTATGGTATACAGGTTGTAATATGCGTTGCTTGTATTGTTATAATCCCAAAATTGTTTTAGGAAAAGGAGCAATTTCTTTTTCTGAAACAATTTCTTTTTTAAAAAAGCGAAAAGGATTACTCGATGCCGTAGTTTTTAGCGGAGGCGAATGTTTAATTCATAAAAATATTATCGAGCAAGTTAAAGAAGTAAAAGCATTAGGTTTTTTAGTCAAAATAGATACCAACGGCTCTAATTCAAAAGTAGTAAAGCAACTGTTAAATGATAATCTAATAGATTATGTTGCATTAGATTTTAAAGCATTAAAGTCTAGTTACAATGCAATTACAAAGTCTAATTTGTTTGACGAATTTGAAAGTTCCTTTGAACTTCTTTTAGCCAGTACAATCCCATTTGAGATAAGAACTACTTATCATTCCGAATTGATTTCAGATGTTGAATTAAATGAAATGATTCACTTTCTTGAATATAAAGAATACAAAGGAAACTACTATATTCAGTATTTTAAAAACAATGTTGAAACATTAGGAAATCTTTCTTCTTCATTAAAAATTAATTCATCAAGAATAGAAAATCTACCTAATATTAAAGTTGTTTTTAGAAATTGATTTTATGTTTTTCAAATATTCAAATACTATAATATAAAGACCTACTAAAATTCCGAGTCCAAAAATGACAAATAAAATATAAATCCAATGTAATGAATCTTGTAATTCACTAAAAGATTCACTCTTACTAAAGAAAGTCCAATACCCTTTTTTAATTCCCATAATTAGTAAACTTACCCAAAATAAAAGGAATGAAACATTAAAAATCTTGATTCCCAAAGCAATTCTTTTTTCAGAGACTAGAGCAAATTTATTTTCAGATTCGATAATAAAAGCTATTGATGATAGTAATATCAATGTATTAATTCCTATAGTCGTACCCATCGAATGTGCAACTGTAATATGTGTTCCGTGAGTGAACAAGTTGATAGATGGA
>NZ_CALFIG010000318.1 GCF_937876455.1 uncultured Flavobacterium sp. | reverse complement strand
AAAATTATCGTCTCGGTCTTGTCGAGTGTTTCAAGAATTGCCAAGTCTTTTGCCAATACTTGATATAAGTTTAGATACTTTAAATTAACTAATGGAAGTATTTTTCTTAATTCCTTGTCGTTAGCTCCAATAAGCCATAAGTTTTCAACTGACAATTCTTTTAGCCTGTCAAGGTTCTTAGCAGAAACAGACATATGTAAAGACTTTTCGTTCTTGTCAAAGTCGTTCAAGTCTGTTATAAATGCTTTTGGTTTCTGTGGTGAATTGTCTGTCATTGTCGTCTTTTACAGTTACACATAACTTGTTTATATGCGAAACTTTCGAACTAGTAGCATACCTTATTGGCAAGATAGGCGAAAGTTTTGCCTGTTTTTATTTATTTAAATCAAATATAGTAAAAAAAAACACACAAAAAAATATTTTTCAAGTGGGTATTGCTTGCAACCGTACTTATAAAGTAACTTAAAAAAAAGAGGAATTAAAACCCTTCAAAAACACCTAAGCCAAACAAAGCAAAGTCATATTTTACGGGGTCGTTTTGGTCTAATCTTCTTAAATTTTCGTCTAACTCAGCTAAGGCTTTTGCATCGTTTTGCGTGCGAGTGAGTAAACCTAATTTTCGAGCTACATTACCCGAATGTACATCTAATGGGCACGATAAAGCAGCCATGGGAATGGATTTCCACAAACCAAAATCAACACCCGCAGCATCATTTCGCACCATCCATCGCAAAAACATGTTCATGCGCTTTGCAGCAGAGCCGTTTAAAGGATCAGAAACGTGTTTGGTTGTTCTTGTTGAAGGGTTGATTTCAAAGAAATGCTTTTTAAATCCTGAAATTGCTTCCTGTGTAGAGCTAGGTGTTGTATTTTTAGCAAAAACAGTCTCTAAACCCGCATGATTTTGATAGATGTTTTTTAAACCTCGAATAAAAAATTTAGCATCTTCAGCATTGAATGTTCTATGAACAAAGGCATCTAAATGTGTCAATTGTTTTTCATCATGATGCATTACAAAATCATAAGGTGAATTACCCATCGCTTCCATTAGTTTAGTGGCACTATTGATAATCATCTTCCGATTGCCCCAAGCAATTGTAGCGGCTAAGAATCCGGCAATTTCAATGTCTTCTTTTAGTGTAAATAAATGTGGAATTTGAATGGGATCTGAAGCAATAAAGTTGGGCGTGTTGTATTGTATAACCTTACGATCTAAAAAATCTTTTATTTCTTCTTCATCCATTTTTAGTGATTTTGCAAAACACCATCAATCATAACTAATTTTCGATCGGCCATATTGGCTAATTCTTCATTATGGGTAACAATGACAAAAGTTTGTCCAAACTCGTCTCGTAGTTTGAAAAATAATTCGTGTAAATTTTCTGCCGAACTATGGTCAAGGTTACCAGAAGGTTCGTCTGCAAAAATAACAGCAGGATTGTTAATCAAAGCCCTAGCTACAGCTACGCGTTGTTGTTGTCCGCCAGAGAGTTCATTTGGTTTATGATGCATGCGGTCTTCTAAACCTAAATAAGTCAATAAACGAGTGGCTTCTTTTTCTACTTCTGCTTTCGATTTTTTAGCAATAAAGCCAGGAATACATACATTTTCTAACGCTGTAAACTCGGGTAATAATTGATGAAATTGAAAAATAAATCCCAGGTTTAAATTTCTAAATTGAGCGAGTGATTTTTCTTTCAGTTCAAAAACATTTTGGTTGTTGATGGAAAGTAAACTCGTGGTATGAGCTTCTTTCGTAGGACGATCTAATGTGCCTAATATTTGTAATAAAGTAGTTTTTCCGGCACCTGAAGGACCAACAATGGCAATAATTTCACCTTTGTTAATTTCTAGACTTACATTTTTAAGTACATGTAAAGAACCATAATATTTATTGATGTTTTCTGCTTTAATCATACGTTCAATTTCTACAAAGTAACAAATAAAAAATAAAATTTAGAAACAAATCTAAAAGATTAGTTAAAATACACCGTCTTGTGTTTAATTGTAGTAAATTTGAGAAAAAAGCGATGCAAAATATTGTATTTTCACTGTTGGGTTTTTTAAGTCTTTCCTGTAATAGCAAAGAAATGAAACCATCAAATCATCCTATTCAAAAAAATATAGAAACAATGAATGATAGTTTACAAATAGCCACTTTTGCCGGAGGCTGTTTCTGGTGTACAGAAGCACTCTTTTTAGATGTTAAAGGGGTAGAAAAAGTTATTTCGGGTTACACAGGCGGGTTTATTAAAAATCCTGCGTATAGAGAGGTGTGTAATGGCACTACAGGTCATGCCGAAGCCATTCAAATTTCTTATAACCCTAGTGAAGTCAGTTATGAAGACTTGTTAGAGATTTTCTTTGCTACACACGACCCAACTACCTTAAATAGGCAAGGAGCAGATGTGGGGACACAATACAGAAGTTCAATTTTTTATCATACAGAAGAACAAAAACAACAAGCAGCGCGTTATATCGAATGGATTGAAAAAGAAAAATTATATGCCAATCCTATTGTCACTGAAGTCAAACAAGCTACTGTCTTTTATTTAGCAGAGGATTATCATCAAAATTATTACAATCAAAATAAAGAGCAGGGGTATTGTCAAATGGTAATTGCACCCAAATTAGAAAAACTTAGAAAATATTATAAAAGTAAATTGAAATAAAAAAAACGTCCCAATGAGTTGGGACGTTTTTTTTAAGTATTTAGTTCGGGTAAACCTGTAGTGCTTCTTTTAAAATGGCTACAGATTTAATCAAGTCTTCTTTTTTCAATACATATGCTATTCGCACTTCATCTAATCCTACACCTGGTGTAGAATAAAAGCCAGCTGCTGGAGCAACCATTACTGTTTCGCCGTTAAAATCATATGATTCCAGTAACCATTGTGCAAAATCATCTGCATTTTTTACAGGTAATTTAGCAATGCAATAGAAAGCACCTTTAGGAGTAGCGATAGTTACACCTTCAATTTTTTGCATTTCAGCAATAAGCGTATCTCTTCGGTCTTTATATTCCGAAATTACTTCATCAAAATAACTTTGAGGTGTGTCTAATGCGGCTTCACTAGCTACTTGTGCATAAGTAGGCGGACTTAATCGTGCTTGAGCAAATTTCATAGCAGTAGCCATTAGTTCTTTGTTTTTAGACACAATACAACCAATTCTAGCACCGCACATGCTATATCGTTTAGAAACAGAATCGATCATAATAGCGTGTTGCTCTAATCCTGCTACATTAAGTACAGAGTGATGTTGTAAACCATCATAAGCAAATTCTCTATATACTTCATCTGCGATTAAAAACAAATCATGTTTTTTAACAATTTCAGCTAGTTTTTCAATTTCTTCTTTTGAATACAAATAACCTGTTGGATTTCCAGGATTGCAAATTAAAATGGCTTTAGTATTAGGTGTAATTAAGGCTTCAAATGCTTCAATAGGAGGGAGTGCAAATCCTTTTTCGATACCACTCATTACAGGTACAACTTTTACCCCGCTTGCGGTAGCAAAGCCGTTATAATTTGCATAAAATGGTTCCGGAATAATTACTTCATCATTTTGATCTAAGGTAGAACCTAAGGCAAACATAAGCGCTTCTGATCCACCGGTAGTAATAATGATATCTTGTGGTTCCACAGGTAATGCATGATTTTTATAATAGGCAGAAAGTTTGTTTCTATAGCTTTCAAAACCAGCACTGTGGCTATATTCTAACACCTTAATATCAAAATTTTTAACCGCTTGTAAGGCTACTTCAGGTGTTTTAATATCGGGTTGTCCAATATTTAAATGATACACTTTAACGCCTCTTTTTTTAGCACCCTCTGCATAAGGAACTAATTTTCTAATAGGTGATTCAGGCATTTGATGCCCTTTGTTTGAAATTTTTGGCATGGTTTTATTTTTTTTGGTATGCAAATTTGCAAAAAATATAGTTTTAAATTAGAAAATACAGCTAAAAAGTTTTAGTACTCCTAATCTATTTTGTATTTTTAGTAAAACTTTTGTTACTATGAGTCGCTTTTTTAATTTTCTATTACTAGTATTTAGTTGTTTTTCTATGTATGCTCAGAGCAATTGGGTGTTTTTGAAAAACAAAGAAAAAGTAAGCATTCCTTTTGATTTAATAAACAATATGGTTATTGTACATCCCGAAGTTAATGGGACTAAGCTAAATTTAGTTTTAGATACAGGCTCGAACTCAAATGTTATTTTTGGTTTTCAAGAACAAGATAGTCTTGCGTTTACAAATATTACAAAAATAAAAATAACAGGTCCTGGTGTCTTGGAGCCATTTGATGCGTATGTGTC
>NZ_CALFIG010000317.1 GCF_937876455.1 uncultured Flavobacterium sp. | reverse complement strand
TCTTCCGATCTCTATAATTGCAAAAGCAATATATTGAAATTTTGTTTTGCTTAAATTTACTTGTGCATCACTTAAGTATTTTGCTAGTAAGAGTGCTACTGCTGTTTTAACAAATTCTGAAGGCTGAAAACCAAACCCTCCAAATTGATACCAATTGGTTTGTCCTTTTTTAGTCACACCAAAAACAAATAGCCCCATGAGCAATGCAATTCCCAATCCATAAAATACTAATGAAAACCGTTCAAATAATTTCGAATCAATAAAAAGTATGGTAAAAATGATGGGTATGGCAATTAATATAAATAGCATTTGTCTGCCATAATGTTGATTAAAATCAAAGGTGTATTCTTGATCAATTGGAACGGTAACTGAATAAATAGTCATCCAGCCAAAAATAACTAGTATACCATAAATAAGCAGGGTAACCCAATCTATTGAATTGCTTAAACTTTGATTTTTCATGAACTACTTGTTTTTCTTTACAGAATCTTTTGGTTTTGTCAAATTTAATCGAAGCGAATCTTGTTTTGAATACGTTAATAGGGGTAAAAATGAATCACCTTTTTTTGGATAGAGTTTAGCATATTCGCCATTCAAATTTCCTTCCAGCATTCTTTTTTCTAAATCAGTTCGCGTAATTTTTTTATTGATATATTTTTCAATCATTAGGGTTGCAATAGGTCCCGCCCATCGATTTCCCCAATATCCGTTTTCTACGAATACAGCAATTGCAATTTTTGGATTGTGTCGGGGCGCAAAAGCAACAAAAATAGAATGGTCTTGTAATTTTACTCGTTTTCCATTTAGTTTGGTAAAATTTTCAGCAGTACCTGTTTTTCCACAAATTTCAAGTCCTTCAACACCCAAGCCAGCAGCTGTTCCCATATTATACACGTCGAATAATCCGTTTATTACAGGCTCAAAATGTCTGCTATTTACTGTTGTATAATGGCGAGTGGTGTATTTAGAATCAATTTGGTGGCCTTTGATTTTTTTAATTACATGAGGAGTGTAATAATAGCCTTTATTTGCTACGATAGCCATCATGTTAGCCAATTGAATGGGTGTCATTAATACTTCACCTTGACCAATAGAATTTGAAATAATAGTAGATGAGCGCCATCCACCATTTGGATAATAATGATCATAAAATTTTGAACTCGGAATGTGTCCTTTTCTACCTGGAGGTAAATCATAACCTAAAAATTGGCCCAAGCCGAAACTCTTCATATGCTTATACCATTGATCTACACCATCTTTTGGTTTGTTATATTTTTCTATAGTTCTTTTATATACATTAGCAAAATAGGCATTACATGACTTATAAATACCATTGTGTAGTTTTATTACACCCCCAGGACAGTGACACTTCATAAAAGCCCCTCTACCATATGAAAAACCATGGTGACACATAAATGAAGTTTCTGGTGTAACTACATTTTCTTGTAGCCCCACTAATCCGGTTAATATTTTAAATGGTGAGCCTGGTGGGTATTCTGCTAATAGGCCTCTGTCAAATAAAGGTTTAGCTATGGAATCATTGTATAATTTAGTATAATTTTTTGACCGCTGTCTTCCTACTAATACTGCGGGGTCATAAGAAGGAGCGGTTACTAGTGCTAGTATTTCCCCAGTTTTTGGTTCTATTGCAACAATACCTCCTCGTTTGTTTACCATTAATTCTTCGCCATATTGTTGTAAGGCGCCGTCAATAGATAACGTAATGTCACTTCCTTGTTGTGAAATAGTGTCAAATTTACCTTCTTTATACGAACCTATTTCTTTATTGTGTTTATCTTTTAGAATATATTTTACCCCTTTCCGACCTCTTAAAATTTCTTCATATGCTTCTTCTACACCTTGACGTCCAATTAAATCACCACTTTTATAATAAGGGTTTTTGTCAATAATTTTGTCGTTTACTTGTGTAATAAATCCAAAGACGTTTGCGCCAAATGTTCCTTGATATTCACGTAATGAACGTTTTTGAATATAAAATCCGTTATACTTTCTAATTTTTTCTTGGAAAGCAGCAAATTCCATTTTATTCAATTGTGCCAAAAATAAAGAAGGTAAGCGGGGGCTATAGATTTTTGCTCTCTCAATCTTTTCTATAAATTCTTTCTTAGTTATATCAAGTATAGAACAGAACTCAAGCGTATCTATACGCTTAATTTCATTAGGAACAACCATGATATCATAAGAAGGTTGATTGGCTACTAATAATTTTCCATAACGATCGTAGATATAGCCTCTTTCAGGAAAATCATATTTTATTTTAATGGCATTATTTTCAGATTTTATTTTTAGTGTGTCATCAATAACTTGTAAATAAAAAAGACGTAAAATGAGTATAACAGAAGCTACAATGATTAAGGTAGGTAAAAACGTTTTTCTCATTTTATTTTTTATTTGACTTAATTAAATAAATGCTAATAATACAAATCAAAAATGTAAATAGGGTACTTACTATAGTGTGTAAAATAATATTGAAAAATAAACTTAATCGGTATAGTTCTAATGTGAATAATATAATATGATGAAAAAGAATAGAAGTCATGATAAATGTAAAACGATCGACGGTTAGTTTATCAGCAATTCTAATGGTTTGATATTCATAACTTAGTCCAAATGCAAATCGTAAAAAAACAGGTCTAAAGTAAGCTAGCATTAAACAAGCTGTAGCATGTACACCGCCACTATCAGAAAAAATATCGACCAAAAGACCTAGTGCAAAACTTGCAGCGATAAAACCAAATTTATTCGAATTAATAGGGTATAAAATAATGAAAAGCACATACAAATACGGATTAATCCATCCACCAAAATTGATTTGATTTAACACAACTACTTGAAGTGTAATCAAAACAAAAAAACGAATGATATTTAGTATAAAATTACTATTCATTATTATTTAGTTGTACCTTTTTCAGAAGCAGCTTCTACTATTTCTTTTTCTCTTTTCTTTTTATTCTCAACAATGTACACATAACCAAGATTTGTCATATCGTTAAATAAACGTACATTGATTACAAATTTATTGGTGTTTTTATCAATAAAAATTTTGTCAATTTTGCCAATCGGAATATTTTCTGGAAAAATATAAGATTGTGCGCCTGTAACAATACTATCCCCTTTTTTTAGTGTTGCTAATTTTGGTACATCGATAAGTTGTACATACCCCGCATTTTTTCCATCCCACGTAATTGAGCCAAAATGATTAGAATTTTTTATTTTTCCATTCATAGGATTGTTGGTGTGCAAAATGCTAATTACCGTGGCAAAGTTTTTTGTAGTCTTATCTACAATTCCCACAACTCCTCGATCATTGATTACTGCCATGTCACTATGAATGCCTTTTAAACTACCACGATCAAGTGTTAAAAAATTTTCTTGTTTATCATAAGAGTTTTTAATTACACGCGCTTGCAATACTGTGAAATCTGAAAGAATATTTGGGACTTTAATTTTTCCATTTAATACCGTATCCTTTTTATTGAATAGAATTTGTTTTAAGCGAGCATTTTCTTGAGCTAATTCTTCGTTTTTAGCACGTAGTCCAAAATATTCCTTAATGTTGCTAATTTGAGTATAGGTATACCCAGACAAAGAATTAGCTGAATTGATATATTCACTTCTATGATAAGAATGCGATTGTATGGTAAGCACTAATGAAATGCTTAGAAGCAGCAAAAACAGCAATCTATAGCTGTTTTTTATCAAGAAATAAATAATTTGCTGCATTAATTAAAGATTATTTAATTAAAATGTTTCTATACATGTTTAGGTTTTTTAAGGCCATTCCTGTTCCTCTTACTACCGCTCTTAGCGGGTCTTCAGCAATGTAAACCGGTAAATCTGTTTTAAGAGAAATACGTTTATCTAAGCCTCTTAGCATAGAACCACCGCCTGCTAAGTAAATTCCCGTATTGTAAATATCTGCTGCTAATTCTGGAGGAGTTTGTGATAACGTTTCCATAATTGCATCTTCGATACGTTGGATAGATTTATCAAGTGCTTTTGCGATTTCTCTATAAGACACTTCTACTTGTTTTGGTTTACCAGTAAGTAAGTCACGTCCTTCAACAGACATATCGTCTGGCGGGGTGTCTAAATCTTCTATAGCGGCTCCAATTTGAATTTTTACTTTTTCAGCTGTTGTTTCACCCACAAACAAGTTGTGTTGTGTTCTCATATAGTAGATAATGTCATCTGTAAATACGTCACCTGCTACTTTTACTGATTTGTCACATACAATACCACCTAAAGCAATAACAGCAATTTCTGAAGTACCACCACCTATATCTACAATCATATTCCCTTTTGGTTGCATAATATCTACCCCGATACCGATAGCAGCAGCCATTGGTTCGTGGATTAGATAAACTTCCTTACCATTTACACGTTCAGCAGATTCTTTTACGGCACGCATTTCCACTTCGGTAATTCCTGAAGGAATACAAATTACCATTCGTAAAGCAGGTGTAAATAATTTTTTCTTTAAAGCAGGAATACTTTTGATAAACATGCTAATCATTTTTTCAGAGGCATCAAAATCAGCAATTACACCATCTTTCAAAGGTCTAATTGTTTTGATGTTTTCGTGTGTTTTCCCTTGCATCAAATTAGCTTCTTTTCCGAAGGCTATAATTTTACCAGAGATTCTGTCTCGAGCTACTATAGAAGGGCTGTCAACAACAACTTTATCATTGTGAATGATTAACGTATTTGCGGTTCCAAGGTCAATTGCAATGTCCTCAGTCATGAAATCAAAAAATCCCATATGCTTTATAAATAGGGTTAGTGTATAATTGAATTATTGAACAGACAAAAATAGGAAAATTATTTGGGATATTTTAAAATAAAAATGCATTAAAACAAAAAGTCTTAATGCATTTGTAAAAACAGGTTGTTTTGTTCGTTTATTAATGCTTGAAATGTCTAATTCCTGTGAATACCATTGACATGTTATTTGCATCGCAATAATTGATGCTTAATTCGTCTTTGATAGAACCTCCAGGTTGAATAACTGCTGTAATTCCGGCATTTTTTGCTATTTCTACACAATCTGGAAATGGAAAAAATGCATCGCTTGCCATCACAGCGCCTGTTAAATCAAATTCAAATGATTGTGCTTTTTCAATGGCTTGTTTTAATGCGTCAACTCTTGAAGTTTGACCCGTACCAGATGCGCAAAGTTGTTTGTTTTTTGCGAGAACAATTGTGTTTGATTTAGTGTGTTTGCATATTTTTGAAGCAAATAACAAATCTTCAATCTCTTCTTCGGTAGGACCAACTTTTGTTGCGGTTTTTAAAATTTCTGCCGAATCGGTAACGTTGTCTTTATCTTGAACAAGTAAGCCATTTAAGCAAGTTCTAATTTGTTTTTCTGGTAAGTTAACCTCGTTTAGTATTAAAATTATTCTGTTTTTCTTTTCTTCTAATACTTCTATTGCATCTTCATCATAAGCAGGAGCAATAACAACTTCACAAAATAGCTTGTTAATTTCTTCGGCCGTATCGTAATCAATTTTGCTATTAGCAATTAATACGCCTCCAAAAGCTGAAGTGGGATCGCCTGCTAGGGCTTCTAAATAAGCTTCTTTCATTGTTTGACGTGTTGCAATTCCACACGCATTATTGTGTTTAAGAATGGCAAATGTAGGCGCATCATTTTTAAATTCATTAATAAGATTTACGGCGGCATCCACGTCTAATAAATTATTGTAAGACAGTTCTTTACCGTTAATTTTGGTAAACATAGCTTCAAAGTTTCCAAAGAAAAATCCTTTTTGATGAGGGTTTTCACCATAACGCAAAACTTGACCATTTGATTCACTTACTTTTAAATACGTTGCATCTTCATTGAAATAAGTAAAAATGGCACTGTCATAATTTGAAGAAATATGAAATGCTTTTGTAGCAAGTAAACGTCTTTGTTCTATAGAAGTAGATCCATTGTTTTCAGTATAAAAATTCAAAAATTCAGCATATTCTTGAACAGAAGCCACAATAACTGTGTCTTTGAAATTTTTTGCAGCAGCTCTAATTAGTGAAATACCTCCAATATCTATTTTTTCAATAATTTCGGGTTCACTAGCTTGAAAAGCCACTGTTTTTTCAAAAGGATATAAATCTACAATAACTAAGTCTATTTGAGGAATGTCAAATTCTTGCATTTGTGCTACATCACCTTCGTGATCTTGTCTGTTTAAAATACCACCGAAAATTTTTGGATGTAACGTTTTCACTCTTCCTCCTAGTATAGATGGGTAGGAGGTAATGTCTTCAACGGCTACAACAGGAATACCTAATTCTTTGATAAAAGTTTCTGTTCCGCCTGTAGAATAAAGTGTTACGTTGTTTTGATGAAGTGCTTTTACAATTGGTTCTAATCCTGTTTTGTCAAATACAGAGATTAAAGCAGCATTAATTTTTTTTAAATTTGTCATTGTGTTGTTGTTTCAACAGAAAGTTAGTTGTTTCTGCTTTTTTAGTAGTTAAGTTTTGTTTATTACACTGCAAAAGTAATTATACAATTTTAAACAGTCAAATGTACAAGGAATAAGTTGTTATAAAATTGTAACAACTTTTAAACAATAGCTACTTATAGAGTAAGCCAAATGAATTATGCTATTATATATTAGATTACTAAAAGAAAGTTTGAGTTTTGCATTGAATGCATTACGGAACAATAAATTGCGAACCTTATTGTCTTTATTAGGTGTCACAATAGGTATTTTTTCTATTATTGCTGTTTTAGCTGCGGTAGATTCTATGAAAAAAAATATTGAAAGCAGTATAAGCGGTATGGATAAAAATACGATTTATTTGTTTAAATATTCTTTTGGCCCAACAGATGTAGAGCAATGGAAAAGAGATCAATTTCCACAAGTTAAATATGAAGAGTACCAATATTTAAAAAGAAATTTATCTGGCGTTGATCAAATGTCTTATAATATGTTTACTCGAAATGAAAGTATTAAATATGGAGATAATATAGTAACGTCAATACGAGTAAAACCGTCAACTAACGAATTTTTTGATATTGAACCCTTTACAATAGAAAAAGGACGTTTGTTCAATGAATCAGAATCTAATTCGGGGGTTCCGGTTATTGTTATTGGAAGTGATGTTGCCGAAGGATTGTTTGAAACAAATGATCCAATAGGTAAGCAGATTCGTCTATATGGTCAGCGTTTTAAGGTTATTGGGGTATTAAAAAAACAAGGGCAAGATACTTTTGGAGATAGTAATGATATTGCGGTGTTTTTTCCAGTAAACTTTTTACGAAAAATGTATGGAGATAACAATAAATCGTTTACGCCTGCTATTTTAATAAAACCTGAAAAAGGGATAGATATTGAAGAATTAAAGGCTGAATTAACACAAAAACTTCGTTCATATAGAGGCTTGAAACCGGATGATATTAATAATTTTTTCATTAATGTGTTGTCTGGATTTACTGATTTTATTGAAAATATTACAGGACAAATGAATGTTGCGGGATGGGTATTGAGTGGTTTTTCGTTATTAGTAGGAGGTTTTGGAATTGCTAACATTATGTTTGTTTCTGTAAAAGAACGTACAAATTTAATTGGTATTCAAAAAGCACTTGGTGCAAAAAATAAATTTATATTGTTTCAGTTTTTGTTTGAAGCCGTTATTTTATCTCTATTTGGAGGTATTATTGGCATGTTTTTAGTTTGGATTATAGCAATAGTGCTTACATATGCCGTCGATTTTGATTTTGTACTTAGTTTTACAAATGTATTAATTGGGTCAGGATTAGCGATCTTTATTGGATTAATTGCTGGAATTATTCCCGCTATTTCTGCCTCAAGATTAGACCCGGTAGAAGCTATACGAACGGGAATGTAAAATAATAAAAAAGCGGGGTTTTAAAACCCCGCTTTTTTTATAAATTATATTTTAGACTAAATAGTAAATAACGTGGCTGTACGTAATAACTTGAGAAGTTTGTAGAACCCCCCAGCGCATTGAAACTACTGTCATTAATACTTGTTGTATTTAATAAATTTGTAGCATTGATTTTATATTCAAATTTACTGTCTTTCTTTTTATAGCTTAACGAAGCGGTAAGAAAATCATATTCTGTATTAACTGTTTTTGCTTTATTTCTATTATGGTAAAAACTATATTCAGATGTAAAAGAGAAAGCATCTAAAAAATAATACTCTAAGGTAATAGAAGGATTATCTACATAATAAACTTGACTTTGAAAATCATTAATAGTATAGTCATAATTGAATTCTAAATTAGGTAAGTTTTTAAGATTTGTAGAAAAACTGAAACCATAATTTTGTGTAAAAGATTTTGTTGTTTGATATTGAGCAGGATTGTTAGTTGGATCAGTATCATTATCTGGTAAGATACGAATATTGTTATTTTTTGCCCAAGAAAGTTGCGCATTAACATCTGCTTTGAAATATCTTAAAAATGAGCGCCCATAACTTCCAAAACCAGATAAAGATTCATTTGGAAAATTTGAAGGCATATTTACAGAAGAAGATACTTGATTTACACCTGTTAATAATGCTTTATTAGTTATTGTATTAACTTGTTTAGTATAGGTTAAATTGGCGAAAATATTTTCAAAATTAAACATACTATATTTAAAGAAACGTAACGAATGCACGTGAGATAATGAATTTTCTAAAAATCTATTTCCACTAAACAAGCTATTATAATTAGAAAACACATAGCCTTGAGCTAATTTATTAATATCTGTAAAACTATTACTCATGGAATAGTTGTATGTAAGTGTTTGTGATTTTTTAATTTGCCAAAGGGCATATACATCTGGTAAAAATCTATTGAAACTCATTTTGTGAGATGAGTTAAGCTGAGTGTCAGCTGTGTTAAATTGATGAATAGTAAAACCAGGATTAAATGTAAATTTTCCGGTCATAAATTTATAGTGTAAGCCTAAAAATACATCATTAAATTTATACGTAACTTGGTTGTTGTTTTCCGGAGCAGTAAGATTATTGGTTGTTCCGTTATCTAAAATTTGATAAATTGAAGAATTAAAATTTTGATACGAATAGGTGTTTCCTAAAGTCACATTAATGTTACTTTTTGGGGTAACCATGTAATAATAATCTAATTTAGTATCTGTTTTATTTGTTTTAACTAGTCTGCTTTGGTTGCCATCATTACGTGTTTGGCTTGTATTGTATCCATTTAATTGTTGAAAAATAGAAAAAACGGGAATTCCTTGTCCATTCAATTTTGCTAGATTAGCCTGATAAAGTGGGTCTTCTTCTTGAAATAAATTTTGCATTTCAAAAGAGAAAACATTTTTATCATTAAGTGTGTAATAGTAATTCAAATTTTGATTTATTGCTAACGGTTTTTGTTTTTTCACCGTATAAATATCGCCTTGTAAACTTGAAACTGTACTTTGATTTTCCAGTTGATTAGAAGTTTTTATCAAAGCATCATAATCAAAATGAACTTTTGTTGAAGGGACATAACTAGAACTTATTTTGAATAAACCTAAATCGGTGCTTTGTAAGGATTTATCTGTTTTGTTTTCAGTAACTGTTGTAGGTGTGCCATTGAATTGATCTACACGATTGTAAATGTTTTCAGTAAGTAAATTTGTTTTGTTGTAGGAATAAATTCCAAATCCACTAATTGTCCATGCTTTTGAAGGATTATAACTGAAGTTAGCAGCACCAAACTTTGCATCTATTTCTTTAGCACGATTATTTCGCATTCCCATGATTCCTAAATCATTTGAAGAAACATTAAAAGTACTTCCGCTTTTACGAGTCATATTCTTAAACCCACCAGTAAATTTGAAATAATCTTGCATGGTTAAAGGTAATTCACCAATATTATTGAGGTTACCAATAACGTTTACACTGTATTTTGGGCTATAAAAGAATAATTTTGGGTTAAATATATGACGATCTAATTTGTTGCTAAAACCTCCGCCAGCAGTTACATCTCCAAACCAAAAATTCTTTTTACCCGCTTTTAGTTTAATATTTATCGCTACATTTTCTTCATTATTTTCAAGACCTTTCAAATTAGAAACTTCATTATAATTCCTAAGTACTTGAATTTTATCTAAAGCATCTGCAGGGATATTTTTTGTAGCAATTTTAGTATCTCCATCGAAAAAGTCTTTTCCTTCAACCATGACTTTCTGTACTTTTTTGCCCTCAACTTCAATTTCTCCGTCTTTGTTAACTTCAACACCCGGCAGCTTCTTTAAAACGTCTTCTAATTTTTTTTCTGTTCCATTGGTGAACGAATCGGAATTATAAATTATGGTATCACCTTTAATGGTTACAGGCATTTCTTTTACAATTTCAACAGCTTCAATTTCATTATTCTCTTTCAAAACTATTTCAAGTGAAATATTTTGACTTGCTGTTGTAATTTTCTTTTCAAATGGAGCATAACCAATGTATCCTGCTTTTATAAGATATTCGGTATTTGGCTTTAGATTTAATGAAAATTTACCTTTGTCATTCGTGATGTTGTAGGCGTCCATGGCTTTTGTAGTTTGATTGATAGCCATTACGTTTGCTGTTTCTATTACAGCACCAGACGCATCTTTTACCGTTCCTTCTAGTTTACTATTTTGTGCGCTTACTACTCCTGAAAAGATAAAGGCAAATATCAGTATAAATTTTTTCATGTTATTTCAAATTGAAGTCGCCCTAAAGCGACTTTTATTATTTAATTTATCTACCTATTCTGATTTGCATGCCACCTCTTCCACCAGGACCGCCACCCATTTCTCTAAATTCTTCCATTTTTTTTAGTATGGTGTCGTCAAATTCTTTTTGAGTTACTTTATCGCCACTTGTTGGGGCTTTAATCTCTACTTTTTCTTTAACGTTAAGTGCTAGTTTTGAACAAAGAATATTTGTTTTTCCATCATTTACTTCCATGATTAAACCAGGTAGTCCCCAATAGCCTTCAGGACCTTGATTAATTGGGATTTCAGGACAATACCAAGCCGTAATAGTAATTTCTTTTGGTAAATTAACTTCGTCTAAAAAATTTGTTTTTTTAACTTTTTCAGTATCTGTTTTTGTATCACCTTCTTTACTAGTAGTTTCAGTTTTTTCTTCGTCTTTTTTAACTTCTTCTTTTTTTTCTTCTTTTCTTCTAAAGTTTCTGAAATCAGTTTTGCTAGGTTGCGTGATTGCCGTTGCTTTAAAACAAGTATAATCACCAATTTTTTTTGTTTCTTGAGACAATACCCATTCATACTTTGGTAAGGAATCTTTAATTAAAAATTCTTTTCCAAAAACTTCTTTATCTACCGTATACGTTTTTTCTTTTACATTTTTGTAATAGGTGCCACCACCTCCCATCATAGAGGTCATCATGCGCATTCCTCCTCCTTGGCCTGGAGCATCTAATTTTTCTTCTTCTTTATAAATAGACGCCGATTTATCAAAATTTAATACAAATGTTTTTTCGAATGCTTTTTTCATTCTTTCCATAATTTGAGCTTTCATTTCTGGAGTAATGTCTTTGTTGCCTTCAAAGTTTTTAGTAAAATCAGCGGTTGATGTTTTAGATTCATATACTGCCATGCCTTGGAAGTCTTTTTGTGCTAACGCAGTAAAACCCGTTAAGCATAATAGAACAAAAATTATTTTTTTCATATAGTTATTTTTTATTGTTAATGGCCTCAATGATTTGACTAGTTCTCTGATCAGCTTTTTCTTTATTATAAGATGAAACTGCCCATATAGCAGCTGGTAACCACCCTATAACAGTAATTTGTAAAGCTAAACAGATAATACCGATAAGTATTTTACCTCTTATCATAAAAGAGATGAATGGGAAAAGTATAGCGATCAACATTTTAAGTTTGTTTTGTTGAAGCTAAATTAATATTTATTTGTTTTAAAAACAAACTAGTAGTCACTGATTGTTTTATTATCAATCAGCTGGTAAGTTTAATAGCCATTTATAATTTTATCTTTATGTAGTTGGATGATTTTTAACATCATTCTTCTTATGTTTTCTGCGTCTGTTGCATAACCGATTTTTTTCCTTAGTTCATCATACTCTTTATGATTTGGCTTATTTAAACTAGTCTTCAATGGTATATTCCATTTATCTTTTTTTGTAGATTTTGACATTGTACTATTTAAGTTTTTACAAAAATACAAATAGTTGTCCTGTTTTGTCCTGTTTTGTCCCAAAATACTATCAATCAGATAGTTACCAAATAAATTTGCCTTTATGCAAGGGCAGATGTCTTTATTTGAAAGTTATAACTATTTCAATAGAACAGGTCAGGATTCAGCTGATGGATTACTGTATGGAAACATAGGTGTAACTATCAATGAAGATGGCTCTAAAGAAGGGATCGATGGGAATCTTTTTGCTCGAGAACTTGATAATTTACTTGCTAACGGAGTTCGCAAAATTAACGTCCGAATCAACAGTTATGGCGGATCTGTGATCGATGGATATTCCATCTATTCAGCCATTCAAAACGCCAATGAATCAGGAGCCAAGGTAGACACTTATAATGAGTTTGTCGCTGGAAGTATAGCTGGAATTATTGCTATGGCTGGTAAAACCAGATATGCATATGACTATTCCATATTCATGCTCCATGATCCATCCTTTGGATCAGAAAATATGTCCGAGAAAGACATAGAGGTCTTAGGTAAAATAAAAAATTCACTTGTAACAGTACTTAGTAATTCATCTGGGATCACTCCAGAATTAATAGACAATATGATGACTCAAGAAACATGGCTTACTGCTGATGAGGCAATGACTCATGGATTCTTTGATAAGAAAGTAGACACAGGTAGAAAGCAAATGATCCAAAATGCATTCTATTCAAAATTTCAAGAAGTAGTAAATCAATTTACAACATATACAAAACCGAAAAATGTAATGGAAGATAAAAATAAACAGGTTCAGGAGGTAGCCAATACATCTGCTGAATTAGATGCTGTAAAAGCTGAACTAGAATCTCTTAAATCTGAGAAAGAGGAATTAGCGAAGAAAGTAGCTGAGATGGAAAATGCTCAGAAAGAAGCTAGCAAAGCAAAAGCGGAAGAGCTAGTAGAGGGATTCATAGAGCAAGGATTAATCCCAGAAGAGCAAAAAGCCGAGTCAGTGGAAATGGCTATGAATAATTATGATGGGTTTAAAAAAGTAATCAATAGTCTTAGCATCAAAAAATCTGCAAAACTACCTGACTACAAAAACCAAGCAACAGGTGTAGCAACTGAAAAGCCTAAGAACTTTTACGATCTAAGTAAAGAGAATCCAAAAGAGTTAGCGCGATTACAAAAAGAGGATCCCTCTGAGTACAATCGATTATTAAATGAATATAAAGAATCAAGAAATAAATAACCAAAACCTAATATAAAGATATGCCTACAATGGAAATAAATTCACCTTTTGCTTTAATAACAGCACCTACATTAACAGCAACAGGAGCCCAAGCAATTACAGTAAATGTTTGGGAAACTTTTATTAAACCTCCTACACTTACTGGTAACATCACATTGAACCTAACACTAGGTACTCAATTACGAGTTGGTGCTAAAATATTTGTACAGGTAACTACTACAGCTACTGAGACAGTAACTTTTGGAACTGGTTTCACATCTGGACAAACAATAATCACAGGGGTAGCTGGGAAAACATTTTCTCAAATGTTTATTTATGACGGTACTGCTTTTAATGCTGTTGCAGCAAATAAACAAGTAAATTAATATTAAAAAATTTAACAAAACCTATAAAAAAATAAAGTTATATGGCATTAGAAAGAGAACTTTGGATTGATGATATACAACCAAATCTATTCCAAGGTATTGAGTTTGCTACTTATTCAAAGGATCACTCATCATACATCTACAACAAAACGGTACATATACCACAAGCTGGTTCAATACCTAATGTAGTAAAAAGCAGAACGGTACTTCCTGCTCCAATAGGAAGCAGAACAGATACTGAACTTACATATCAAATTCTTGATTATAGCACAGATCCTATTGTTGTTTCTGATTTAGAAACAATGCAAATATCTTATGACAAACGTCAGGAGATAATGGGCGAACATATTTCTAAATTAAAAGATAGAATTGGCCGTCAGGTAGCTTTTGATTGGGCTGTAAGTGGTGCTTCAGATGCAGCACGTATCATTCGTACAACTGGTGCAGCTGGTACAACACTTGCTCCGGGAGCTACAGGAACAAGAAAGAAACTTACTAAACAAGATTTATCAAACTTAAAACTTGTATTCGATCGAGATTTAGTACCACAAGATGAGCGTTACATTTTAATGGATCATGGAATGTATTTAGAGCTTTTAGAGCTTGATGCGTTTACTAGTTCGTTCTTTGTTGGGCAGGTAGTTCTCCCAAATGCAGTAATCAACAAATTATATGGATTCAATATTTTAACATATAGTTTCCCTATCATTTATGATAATGCGGCTACTCCTGTTAAGAAAACATTGATCGATAACACTGGATTCCCAGTAGCAGCAGCAACAGATAATTTAGCATGTATTGCATGGTCCAAATACTCAGTAAGTAGAGCATTAGGTCCAATCGATGTGTTCATGAATCCTAGACTTGCTGAATACTATGGTGATTTAATGTCGGCATTGGTGTTCTTCGGATCTACAATATTGAGATCAGATAAAAAAGGTGTTGGTGCAATCGTTCAAGCTCCTTAATAGTCATGATTCCAATAGAAATTATTGAAATAGCAAAACCACATCTTGAAAATACAGATGCGGTTTATGTAACGAAAGATGGGAAAGTTTTTCCCGACCAGATGGATGCAATTGTGTACTGTTCAAATCACGGAGTTATTCACTTCGAGGTTACTAAAGAACATATAGCTCCATTGCAAAACAATGAAACCAAGAAAAACCTAAAAAAATAAATGGCACTTCCAGAAGTAGTTATAAAAAAAGGGGAAGGTGGGTTAGGTAGG
>NZ_CALFIG010000316.1 GCF_937876455.1 uncultured Flavobacterium sp. | reverse complement strand
CCCTACACGACGCTCTTCCGATCTTCTAATTGTAATTCCATGTTACCTGTACCTTTGAATTCTTCAAAGATAACTTCATCCATTTTAGAACCTGTTTCAGTTAATGCAGTTGCAATAATACTCAACGAACCTCCATTTTCAATATTTCGAGCCGCACCAAAGAAACGTTTTGGTTTTTGTAATGCATTCGCATCAACACCACCGCTTAACACTTTACCTGATGCTGGTTGCACTGTATTATAAGCTCTTGCTAAACGCGTTATTGAATCTAATAAAATAACCACGTCATGCCCGCATTCCACTAAACGTTTTGCTTTTTCCAATACGATATTAGCCACTTTAACATGTCGCTCTGCGGGTTCATCAAAAGTAGAAGCAATTACTTCCGCTCGAACTGAACGTTGCATATCAGTCACCTCTTCTGGTCGCTCATCAATAAGCAAAACAATCATATATACTTCAGGATGGTTTGCAGCTATAGAATTTGCAATATCTTTAAGCAACATCGTTTTACCCGTCTTTGGTTGAGCAACAATCATAGCGCGTTGACCTTTACCAATAGGTGCAAATAAATCAATTATGCGGGTTGAGATAGCTTTACTTCTATCTGCCAAATTTAATTTTTCATCTGGAAACAAAGGCGTTAAATGTTCAAAAGCAATTCTGTCACGAACAACTTGAGGATCATGACCATTAATTTTTAAAACTTTTACCAAAGGAAAGAATTTTTCCCCTTCTTTTGGAGGACGCACAACTCCTTTTACCGTATCACCTGTTTTTAAACCAAATAATCTAATTTGTGATTGTGATAAATAAATATCATCGGGCGAAGCTAAATAATTATAATCAGAAGAACGTAAGAATCCATATCCGTCTGGCATCATTTCTAAAACACCTTCACTTTCAATAATTCCATCAAACTCAAAATCATTATCTCTATAATTAGGTTTTTGATTTGGATTATTTTTTTTAAAATTAGGATTCTTTTTAAAATTACCTGTATTTCGTTCTTGTTGTTCTCCCTCCTCTGATTTTGAAACTGGAGCATCATCTGCTTCTTTACTAGAGACTAAACCTGCATTTTGAGATTTAAAATCTTCTTTAAAAACAATTTCTTCCTGAGCTGCTTTTTGAATCACTTCAGATTTTTTAATGCGCTTTCTAGGCTCATTGGTTACTTTTTTCTCTGAAGATTGATCTGTTTGCGTTTCTTCTTGTATGTTTTTTTTAGGCGTTGTCTTTTCAGAACTATTCACCTTTTTAGGTTTTTCAACTACTTCAGCTGCATTTTGAACTTCTAAAATTTGTTGAATTAACGCTTCTTTTTTTAAGGTTTTGAATTTTTGAATGTTTGCAACTTTGGCTATTTCTTGCAAATCAGAGAGTTTCATCTCTTTTAACGTATTATTATCAAACATGAATTTGGTGTTGAGATTTTTTTAATCTTTACTTTTATTAAAAATTGTGTGAGATTTTTTTTTGATTTTAAAGTATCGTAGAATGAAGTACTTACGATTTTCTGATGCAATAATACAAATATTTTAGCATAAAACAATAGTTTTTTAAAAAAAGAAACTTTATTTTTGTTGCTACTAATTAAAACCTATGTTACAGCGCATTCAATCGGTATATTTATTCATTTGCTTAGTAGTAGCAAGTGTATTACCATTGTTTTTAAATTTATGGACAACAACAGCTAAAATAGTTGTTTTTGCTCTTGATAATTTAGTATATACTAGCCTATTTGGAAGTAGTGCTTTATTAGCTTTAATTAGTATTTTTAGTTATAAAAACAGACAAAATCAATTTGTTATAAACAGATTGAACATAATATTAAACTTTATTTTAATAGGATTGTTAGTATATCATTCACTAACTTTATCCGGAGAGGCAACAGTCTCGGAGAAGGGTATTGGGATGTTTCTTCCAATTTTTTCTATCGTTTTTCTAGCCTTAGCAAACAAGGCTATTAAAAAGGACGAAGATCTCGTAAAATCTGTGGACAGAATACGATAAACCTATCATCTTAGTTTATTTAGTGCGTAATGAAAATCCGAACCTAGGTTCGGATTTTTTTATTAACTCTTTAATATAATTACCTCTTCCCTATTTCAACAACTTCTAAATTTTGAATTTTCTCCCCATCAATTTCAAAGCGCAACATGGTTCGCATCTGATGAAAACCATGAACTCCAGCAGCGCCAGGATTCATATGTAATAAATTTAATTTTTTATCAAATTGGACTTTTAAAATATGTGAATGACCACAAATAAATAATTTTGGTGGGTTTTGTGAAATTTCCGCTTGAACCGATGAGCTATATTTTCCAGGATACCCACCTATATGCGTTATCCATACATCTACGCCTTCACACATAAACCGATTGTGTAACGGAAATTCTAAACGCGCTTTATGATTATCTATATTGCCATACACGGCTCGTAGAAGTTTGTGTTTTTTAATAGTATCCGTAACGACTAAATCACCAATATCTCCTGCATGCCACACTTCGTCTGTTTGATTTACATACTTTAATATAACATCATCTATATGACTATGTGTATCTGATAAAAGCAAGATTTTTTTCATTTGGTAAAAATAAACTATTAAATCAATTTTAAAAGTAACTTTAGTTTTGATTTTTGTAAATTTGCAATTCAAAAGATAAACATTTTGAGATATTTCATTGAATTTGCCTATAACGGAAAAAATTATTTTGGTTTTCAAATACAACCAGATGCTATATCTGTACAAGAAATTCTCAACAAAGCTTTACATACATTACTTCGAGAATCTATAGAAATTGTTGGCGCGGGACGAACCGACAGCGGCGTACATGCCACACAAATGTTTGCTCATTTTGACAGTTCAATTATTCCCGATAAAAAACAATTTATTCACCGCTTAAATTCATTTTTACCAAAAGACATTGTCATTTATAATATGCATGAAGTTTCAACTACAGCACATGCTCGTTTTGATGCTACATCTAGAACATACGAATACCATATTCACACCTATAAAAATCCTTTTATGCATGAAGGAAGTTGGTATGTACAGCAGCCACTAAACATACAATTAATGAATGAAGCGGCTAAAATTTTACTTGAATATGAAGATTTTGAATGTTTTTCAAAAGTACATACCGATGTCAAAACATTTATATGTAAAATTACAGAAGCGTATTGGACACAAGAAGATACAAAACTAAAATTTACCATTACAGCAGATCGTTTTTTAAGAAATATGGTTCGGGCTATAGTAGGAACCTTGATTAATATTGGTCTAGAAAAAATAACACTAACCGATTTTAGAAAAATAATTGAAAGTAAAAACAGAAGTCAAGCTGGGTTTTCAGTTCCTGCCCACGGATTATATTTAGTACGCGTTAACTATCCATATATTAATAACTAAAAAGTTGAAGAAAACATCCTCATTTAATAAAGTATTACAGTATGCTATACCCTATACTAGCAAATTATTTTTTGTTGGATTTTGGGCTTTATTCTTAGCGATAGTTGCTGCATTGCGCCCACTTTTATTAAATTTAACTATAGATAATTATTTTATTGCTACCAAAAAAGAAACAAATAGTATTCAATTACAGTTTGAATCTTTTATGCATTACTTTTTTGAAGGAAACACTAATAAAGAAAACTTAGAGTTATTAGTAATTATAATGTTTGTCATTTTACTACTTGAAGTCATTGCTCAATTTTATTTTGTGTATATGGCAAGTTGGCTAGGACAAGATATTGTAAAAGACATTCGAGAAAAACTATTTGTGCATTTATCTCGGTTCAAGATGAAATATTTTGACAATGAACCTGTTGGAAAACTCATTACACGATGTGTTTCTGATATGGAAAATATTGCAAGCATTTTTAGTCAAGGGCTTTTCATGATTGTTAGCGATGTTTTAAAAATGCTAATTGTTCTTGGTTTTATGCTCATTATTAATTGGAAAATTACATGCATTGTTCTGCTTATTATGCCTGTTATTTTACTAGCAACAAATATATTTAACAGAAAAATGAAAGTTGCTTTTAACGAAGTAAGAAATGAAGTTGCTAATCTTAATACTTTCATACAAGAGCGATTAACAGGAATGAAAATTGTTCAATTGTTTAACAGAGAAAAAATTGAATTAGAAAAGTTTAAAGAAATTAATGAAAAACACAATAAAGCGTGGTTAAAAAATATTTTATACAATAGTATCTTCTTCCCTATTGCAGATATCATTTCGAGTATTACCTTAGGATTAGTAGTTTATTTTGGCGCCTTATTTATTTTAAATGGCGATACACAAACAAGTGTAGGGCAATTAATTTCATTTAACATGTACATTGCGATGTTATATAATCCGTTGCGTCAAATCGCAGACAAATTTAATGTCATGCAAATGGGAATTGTAGCCGCAGACAGAGTATTTGAAGTAATGGAAACCAATGTAGAAGTTCAAGATTTTGGCACCATAGAAGCAAAAAAATTAAAAGGGAACATTCAGCTAGAAAATGTACATTTTAGTTACATTACGGGGGAAGAAATAGTAAAAGGAATTTCACTTCAAGTGGAACATGGTAAAACGGTTGCAATTGTAGGAGCAACTGGAGCAGGAAAATCAACAATTATTAATTTAATTAATCGTTTTTATGAAATAGATAGTGGCGCTATTACTATTGATGGAATTCCTGTACATGATTACACCTTATCTTCTTTACGTAAAGAAATAGCTATTGTATTGCAAGACGTGTTTCTCTTTGCAGACACTATTATAAATAATATTACACTTTTTGATTCTTCTATATCAGAAGAAAAAGTACAAGACGCAGCAAAAAAAATTGGTATTCACGAATTTATTATGAGCTTACCCAATGGCTATCATTATGATGTAAAAGAACGAGGAGTAATGCTTTCCTCTGGACAACGTCAATTAATTGCTTTTTTACGCGCTTACATAAGCAATCCAAGTATTTTAATTTTAGACGAAGCCACTTCATCTATTGACAGCCATGCAGAGGAATTATTACAAAAAGCTACACAAACGCTAACAAAAGATAGAACATCAATAATTATTGCACACCGCTTAACAACCATTATCAATGCGGATAAAATTATTGTAATGGATAAAGGAAAAATTGTAGAACAAGGCACACATGATGATTTGCTACAAATTTCGAATGGTTTTTATAAAAAATTATATGATTCACAATTTGTTGCCGAAATTTAACATTGTATTCTATTATAAAAATAAAAATTAGTAATTTCGCATCACATAACAATCAACGTAGAAAAAAAGAACAAAATGAAATACGACATTATCGTTTTAGGAAGTGGACCAGGTGGCTATGTAACTGCCATCCGTGCTTCACAATTAGGATTTAAAGTAGCTGTTATTGAGAAAGAAAATTTAGGTGGTATATGCTTAAATTGGGGATGTATTCCAACAAAAGCTTTACTAAAATCGGCACAAGTTTTTGATTATCTAAAACATGCAGAAGAGTATGGCCTAAAAGTAGCTAATGTTGATAAAGATTTTAATGCGGTTATTGCACGCTCAAGAAATGTTGCAGGAGACATGAGTAAAGGGGTTCAATTTTTAATGAAGAAAAATAAAATTGATGTTATTGATGGTTTTGGAAAAATAAAAACGGGCAAAAAAGTAGCTGTAACTGGTGCCGATGGAAAAGTTACTGAATACACAGCAGATCATATAATTATTGCTACTGGAGCACGTTCTAGAGAATTGCCAAATTTACCTCAAGACGGTAAAAAAGTTATTGGATACCGCCAAGCTATGACTTTAGCTGAGCAACCTAAAAAATTGATCGTTGTAGGGTCTGGTGCTATTGGTGTTGAATTTGCACATTTTTATAACGCTATGGGAACAGAAGTAACTATAGTTGAATTTATGCCAACTATTGTTCCTGTTGAAGATGAAGATATTTCAAAACAATTTGAACGTTCATTGAAAAAAGCGGGAATCAACATCATGACTAATGCATCTGTTGAAAAAGTGGACACTTCGGGTAAAGGAGTAAAAGCAACTGTTAAAACAGCTAAAGGTGAAGAAATTATCGAAGCAGATGTTTTATTATCTGCCGTAGGTATCAAATCAAATATTGAAAATATTGGTTTAGAAGAAGTAGGAATCGCAACCGATAGAGATAAAATTTTAGTTAATTCATTTTACCAAACAAACGTACCTGGTTATTATGCTATTGGTGATGTAGTTCCAGGACAAGCGTTAGCGCACGTTGCTTCGGCTGAAGGGATTTTATGTGTAGAAAAAATTGCAGGTTTACACGTTGAACCTTTAGACTATGGAAATATTCCTGGTTGTACCTATGCAACACCTGAAATTGCATCGGTAGGATTAACCGAAAAAGCGGCTAAAGAAAAAGGATACGAATTAAAAATTGGTAAATTTCCCTTTTCAGCATCTGGAAAAGCAAAAGCGTCTGGCACACCTGATGGTTTTGTAAAAGTAATTTTTGATGCTAAATATGGCGAATGGCTTGGCTGCCACATGATTGGTGCTGGCGTTACGGATATGATTGCAGAAGCAGTTGTAGCACGTAAACTAGAAACCACAGGACACGAAATATTAAAAGCAGTTCACCCTCACCCTACGATGAGTGAAGCCGTTATGGAAGCTGTAGCGGATGCTTATGGCGAAGTTATTCATTTATAATTAACACCTAATTCTATAAAAAAACATCTTGTAATTAACAAGATGTTTTTTTTGTATTATATTTACTACATAAAAAATATTTATGAAAAAAATAATTCAATTAGTTCTGCTAGTTAGTTCTAGTTTTTTATTTAGTCAAACTGAATTTAGCTTTGACTATTTACTTCATTATAATTATGTCAATCATATTGATTCTACTAAAAATGAAACCGTTTATTATTTAACCAATTCAAAAGACAATAGCTATTTAGCAAGAATAACAAACAGAGATAGCTTAAATCTAAATATTTTATTTATTAAACATAATTATCTTATTTCTGATGTAGTTGTTTCAAAAAATGATTTTCAAAGTGCTGAACTAATTAATATTGAATGTAAAGAGGTAAGCAGTTATATCAATCGCTATAAATATTTTGTAAACGTATATGATTATATAAAACTAGATAAAACGGATTCCATTGAAAAATATGAAATTATTTGTTTAAAATCCGAAAAGTTTAGAAAAAAAAGAAAAATCGGAAAATATGTACTGACATTTGATTATACCATGCCTTTCCATTTGCCAAATTTAAT
>NZ_CALFIG010000315.1 GCF_937876455.1 uncultured Flavobacterium sp. | reverse complement strand
AGTCTCTTCCCAAAATTCGCGCATGGCGCAATTCACATCCGACTCAGATTTATTTTTTTTGCGCCCTTTTGGCACCTCCCACACAATTTGTGCGTGTGTGGATTTAGATACCATTTTTTTGAGCTTGTTTGTTTTGTCAGGGCTGCCAAATGCGTTTTCAAAGGCAGCTTTTGCGTGGATATAGCTGTGTGACTTATGGAAACCATTGGACCACAATCTGTACCATAAAATTTCAAAATTCATAGAAATAATATCGAGTTTCTCGGCAACTGTCATGGAATTTAACATTTTCATAATGTGCTGTTTTGATTGCGGGTTTTTGGTGAAATCCGCGGGGTATTTGCCATTGACGAAATCGCTGAAGGCATATGTGTGCCTTTTATTGATCATCAAAATTTTGTAATCTGTGCGGTGTGAGTTTTTTTCGAGTTTGACACACGCGATTCCTAGGGAGTATTTTTGCGGCATTTTACACTTGCTCCAATGTTTGTGTTTTTTAAAATGTGTTTTTGGAAAAGTTTTGATTCCGCTAATTGATTCAATTGGCGCGTTTTGCTCGGTGTGCTGCGATTTCTCGCCATTTTGTGAATTAAAAAGTTGTGTTTTTTTTGAGTTTTCAATCTACACAGCAATAAAAGAAATAATAGGAACGGGTGCAGATATTGATTTATGGGAAATTGTTTTTTGGGTATTGGCATTAATTATTACATGGTATAAATTTAAAAAGTGACAGGCATTGAGGTGGTAAAGTTAAGATATTGGATATTGAAGTGGGTAGGCTTTGTAGCCTTTGGAATATTCAACGGGTTTAACCTAAAGGAATACGAACGCTATTTCGGTAGCCACACTGAAGACGTGCTAATCGTATCTTTTAGTTCTATAATGGGAATTTTAGACGCTACACATGGTTTTTTAGACGGTTTAACATGGAAACAGTCAATGGTAAACATTTCGGTAGGCATTGCGGTATTAATCGGAAAATCGCTATTATCGGTTGTGGTATCTACAATCGGATTGTGGCTGATAAAAATCATAAAACCGTACTTTAAAAAGCATGGTGAAAAAATAAAGGTTTGGATTAAAAGTAAATTAGGATGAAATCAATAGTAAAAAATTGGAAAACCTCGCTTGTTGCATTAGCGGGTGTTTTAAGTCTTTTTATTTCGCTTGGACTGCTTATTGCGAAGGTCATAACTTCGTCTGATTTTGCGGTTATTATGGGCGCAATAGGCGTATTTTTAGTAACACTTGTTTCAGCATTTGCAAAGGACGGGGATAAAACGGGAGTATGAGCGCACCTACAAATAAAATATTACAATACGATTTGACTGGTGATAGAGCCATGATTTTCGGTACATATTGGGAGGGTTTTCAAACACCAATTACCATGACCGAACAAAACGGAACTGTTTTAGACGGTTGCGATTTGATTACTTCGGTCGATTTGTATGTGCGGGACAAACCCGATTCGCCAACGGTGGTTCATCGATTTTCATTAGATAAAAATGACTTTGAAATATTATCAGGCACACCGAAAAAACTATCATTTAAACGTTTTTCGGTTGGAATTAAAGCGGGTAGTTATGCTTATGACATTCGTATTGTATTTTCAAACATTGGTTCTAAAATATACATCAAAGGTAAACTAGATGTACTTCAAGCTGTAACAAGATGAGAATAGATTTTGAAATAACATATCGAGGGGAAACGGTAAACTTGGATGAAACATCCTCGCAAATGGTTGTATCGTTTACGCTTTACGATGGAAATTTTCCGAATGGTGGTAGCGGTGCTGTGAGTTCTGTAAACGGTAAGACGGGCGCAGTTGTACTTGATGCATCAGACATCGCAGAAACATCTACTTTAAAATGGCTTACATCTACTTTAAAAGGTTACTATGATACTGCCTATAATTGGGTTAATACCAACGGTTCGAGTGTTTTGCAGTCTATTTCTGACTTGCAAACAGCAATAGGTAACAGATACACAAAAAGTGAAACAGATAACCTACTAAATAATAAAGTTGACAAAGTTAGTGGCAAAGGACTTTCTGAAAATGATTTGACTAATGCGCTAAAAAGTAGTTACGATTCTGCTGTAACCGACAAACACACACACGGAAATAAATCAATTTTAGACTTAATAGAACAACCACTAACAACGGCTTTAAAGGCTACTTATGATGGCTACGGTTCGCAAATATCAGCAAAGGCCAACACAGCAGACGTTGAAATAATACTTTTAAAATCATCTACTACAACGGTTGTTACGGGAAAGACTTTAGAAACTTCGATTTATTCCATTCCATTGCCAACTGACGGCAATAATTATATAATTGAAGTTTATTCACAAGCACAAGTTAGTCCATTCTCTGCCGGTAGTTGTTCGCATAGATTTAGGGTAGGCACATATTTATCTCCAATTGATGGGGCTGTTGGTGCTAATTCAATAGGGATGCAAACTGGTTTAGGTCTTAATGGTGCTAATGGAGCGCAACAAATGGCACTCACTAGGAGGCTATTATATAAGGGAGGCAATAGCGGTACAATTTGGGCATTGTCAAGCGGTGCAAATATTGCAGATGACACTACTAGTACTGGTGTATTTGCTACGTTAAAATCTGCTGACTTCACTACACAACACTATCTATATGTAAGTTTAAGCAGTAATAACGCTTCTAATGTAATTGTCAATTCAATAGTTACAGTTAAATTAATTAAGATATGATTAGGCTAATAGATGAAAATGGAGAAAGGCTTGTAGCGCAAAGTGAATACGATTTGATAATGGCTGGTAAATATGTATGGAGCAAAGAGACTC
>NZ_CALFIG010000314.1 GCF_937876455.1 uncultured Flavobacterium sp. | reverse complement strand
ACATTAAAATAATATATGGAAAATTAGAACTGAATTCTAAAACAAAGATTCAAGTTTTATTTGAAAATCCTGAATTATTGATCTTGATACTAAAAACAATTAAACTAAAAAATAGCTTACATAAAATACGTTTTAATATCGTTGAACAATATATTAATGAAACCTACAATAGATTTACCATAGAAGATTTAGTAAAAAAATTCGCTATTTCTCATAAGAATGCACATAAATCACTTTTAAATTTTAGAGAAAAAATTGAACGTAAAAGAAAAGTTCAAATTGAAATTTCACATTCAGAAGCATTGCTTAAAATCAAAATGAAGGCCGTATTTATTTAGATTTTATGTTTTTTTTAACTTTTGTTTAAAATAAAGTCAATTTACGTTTATTGAAGTCAATTTACGTTTATAAAAATATATTTAATGGTACTATTTTTGTCAAAAATATTTTTAGTATAAAATATACATATAGCATCATTATTGAAGTTTTATAGTATAATTGAGTAAAAAAGGTTACTCAATTAAGAACTTCATACTAAAAGCTTAGAAAGGTATCTCTAAAAAATTTTCATAAAAAATTCAATATCAAAAAAACAGGATTCAATTGTTAATTTATTACAATATGAGTTCGATATAATAAGTACATTTTGAAATTTCGAAGAAATATGATGGTAGACAATCAAATTGAAATTCCAATTCCAAATACATTATGATCATGAAAAAAAGAACCTGTTTGTTTACAATTATTGCATTTTTCTATGTTTGGGGCATTTTTGGGCAGCAATTACATCATCAAATGTTGAGTTGTCAAGGCGGTGTTTCTTCAACAACTCAGCTAAAAGTTCTATATACTGTTGGCCAACAATCCGTTACAGGTACTTCTACAAACGGTTATGTTGTTCAGCAAGGCTTTCAACAAAATTTTTGGAATTCAAGAATTAGTGAAAATTCTAATGTTATTCAAGTAACCGCTTATCCAAATCCATTTATTGATAAGCAATCCATTACATTTTCTAGCTCTCCAAGTGAAGTTGTCGATGTTTTAATTTTTGATTTATTAGGTAGAATTGTTTACTCGAATTCCCATTCCCTTGAAAATAACACAATCATTTTAGAACTTAAAAATTTATCCAGTGCAGAATATTTAGTAACTCTCTCTGCACCCTATTACTCACATTCTCTTAAAATTAGTAAACAATGATGAAAAAAATTACCTTTCTATTAATCATATTAATTGCTTGCACCGGTTTTTCTCAAGAAGTTTTTGTAAATTTTGGAAAAAACACAACTACCTATGCATATACAAATGAAAAAGGGCAATCAAATCCAAATCTAAGAGAGGATTCTGGTCTTTTTTATGAAATTGGTTATGAGCATATCTTTAAAAAAGGACACGATTTAAGCACACTGTCTTATGTTGTAAGTTTAACTCTTAATGAGTTCAATGCAGAAGGAGGTGATAATATCAATAATTATTCTTGGAAAACTAAATATATTGGTATCAAGAATGCTCTATTATTTACTTTTTTAAACACTTCACACGACACTTTTGATGCCAAAATTTTACTTGGTTTTACGACATCAACCATGGTTAATGGTTCACAGGTTTTAAATAACTCCGTTTATAACTTAAAATCAAATCCTGAATTTAAAGGCGTATTTGTTCAACCTATGGCTGGAATACAAACCAGATACAGAATAACAGATGAAATGATGATTGGTGTGGGATACACGATTTCAAAGGCCATTAATTTATCAAATACTACCTCTGAAAAATTAAGTTTTGTTACCAATCAGATTGTATTTGGATTAAGTTTTAAAATAAATTAATACGATAACATAAACAACTAATTGTTTGATTCAAATTATTGCTAATCTCTTTTATAGTTACATATTATTATGAAAAAAATACTTCCTTTATTATTAATGTTTTTCACGCTTGTTAGTTATTCCCAAAATGGTATTTCTTATCAAGCATTGTTAGTAAACCCTAATGGTGAGCAGTTACCAGGAGTTAATCTTTCTAATGCCCCTCTTATTAACAAATATGTTTGTTTAAGATTTGCCATTTTGGATCAAAACTCTCAAATTGAATACTTAGAAACGCATAAAATAACTACCGATTCTTTTGGATTAGTAAATTTAGTTATTGGTACAGGACAACAAATTGGAGGCTATGCTTCTTCATTTTCTAACATTGTATGGGACAATACTCCTAAAAATTTAAAAGTTGAATTAGATGTTAATGCAATTTGTACTTATTTTGTAGAAATCAGTAACCAACCTTTTACTTATATTCCTTTTGCCTATTATGCCGCAAATTCGAATGTCCAAAATGCCACAACAATTAGTACTGGAATAATACAATTGGCCGGTGATTTAGGTGGAGTAGGCACAACTGCTTCAGCTCCAATTATATCTAATAATGCTATAACTACTGCAAAAATAATTAATGGTGCTGTAACCCCTATTAAAATTGCTTCAGGCGGGACAAATAAAGTATTAATTACTGACAATACGGGCATAGTGGCTTGGGTTGATCGAAGTACATTTGGTGCTGCAGCAGATTTAACTACTATTGTTGGTTCAGGCATCATATCTGACCCATTCAAAGTAAAGGATTTGGGAATTATTACAGCTAAATTAGCCGATAATGCAGTAACAACAGCTAAACTAGCTGATTTAAATGTTACCACTTCAAAACTAGCTGATAATGCTGTAACAACAGCTAAACTATCCGATTTACAGGTAACCACTTCTAAATTAGCTGATAATGCAGTTGTTACTTCAAAAATTTCAAATTTAAATGTAACTACATCCAAACTAGCAGCGGGAGCTGTTACCCCTTCAAAAATCGCTTCTGGAGCAGCTAATTCAGTTTTAGTTACTGATTCTGCAGGTGCTGTAGCATGGATTGATTCGGCTACATTTGGTGCAATTGCAGACATGAATACAATTGAAGGATTAGGAACAACAACTAGTCCATTTAAAGTAAAAGATTTAGGAATTAGTACAGCAAAACTAGCTGACAATGCTGTAACAACAGCTAAAATCTCAGATGGAACAATTATAAACTCAGACATTGCCGATGGTACAATTACGACAAGTAAACTATCAGGCGCTGTAGCTGTTGCAAATGGTGGTACAGGTTCAACAACTTTAACATCAGGTTATGTAAAGGCTGGAAGTAAAGCATTTACAACCAGTAGCTCAATTCCTGTAGCAGATGTTACAGGGGCAATTCAAAAAGTAAATGGAAATTTACCAGATGCCAATGGAAATGTAACAGTAAGTTTTGGTACCGTTTCAACAGGAACCTTATTAAATCTTCCTACGACAGGAACTAATGGAGATATCTATGTTGTTTCAGGGGATGCAACAATAAATAATAATGGATTGACCTATATTTATGATGGCACTTCATGGAATGAAATTACACCTAATCAAGCCTCTTTAGATGCTCGTTATTTAAAACTAGCAGGTGGTACTATGGCAGGTACAATTACAGTACCTACTGGAAAGAAAATTATTTTGGCAGATGCGCCTGCTTCAAATACAGATGCAGTTAACAAAGCTTATGTAGATACGCAAGTAACCAACGCTACACCTGATGCTACTTCAACCATAAAAGGGAAAATACAACTTGCAGGTGATTTAGGAGGTACAGCTGCTGCTCCTACTGTTCCTGCTTTGGCAAACAAAGAAAACACGATTGTAGCAGGTACAACTTCTCAATATTATAGAGGAGACAAATCTTGGCAAA
>NZ_CALFIG010000313.1 GCF_937876455.1 uncultured Flavobacterium sp. | reverse complement strand
TTGCTTTGTTTTGTAGATAAAAAAAAGAAAGGAAGTGCTGAAAATAAATTGTATTTTACATACAAAGACATAGCATGGTCAGGTACTGTGAAAAATGAAGAAGTACTGAATTTTACAGCCAAATCGTTTGATTTATTAATTAGTTATTATGATATTGAAAAAGCCCCATTATTGGCAGTTTCTTTTCTTTCAAAAGCCAAATTTAAAATAGGTTTTCAAACCATACATAAAAAAGTAAATCATTTAGTAGTAAATGAATTTGCAGAAAATTACAAAACATTTATTTCGGAAGTGTTCAAATATTTAAAAATAATAAATAAAATCTAAAAATGCAATCATTAATAGGAACAGGTGTGGCATTAGTAACACCATTTAAAAAAGATTTTTCTGTTGATACAGAAGCCTTAACCAGAATTGTAGATTATGTCATTGATGGCGGTGTAGAATACTTAGTGGTTTTAGGTACAACTGCAGAATCGGCAACATTAAGTTCGGAAGAAAAAGAGCTTGTAATAGCTACTATCTCAGCAGCAAATAAAAACCGAGTGCCTATGGTGTTAGGAGTAGGAGGAAATAATACCCATAAGGTAGTGGAAGAATTAAAAACTAGAGATTTCACAGGTTTTTCTGCCATTTTATCTGTTTCGCCTTATTATAATAAGCCCACACAAGAAGGAATTTATCAGCATTTTAAAGCAGTTGCAGAAGCATCACCGCTTCCTGTGATTCTATATAATGTTCCAGGAAGAACTTCTAGCAACATGTTGCCTTCTACTGTTATACGATTAGCCAAAGATTTCAAAAACATTATTGCAATCAAAGAAGCTGCTGGCGATATTGTGCAAGCTATGAAATTAATTCAACATAAGCCAGAAGGATTTTTAGTAATCTCAGGTGATGATATGGTTACGTTACCTATGGTATTAGCAGGAGGATCAGGTGTTATTTCTGTTATTGGCGAAGGTTTTCCAAAAGAATTTTCTGAAATGGTTCGATTAGGATTAAATAGAAAAGTAGAAGAAGCGTATCAATTGCATTATAAATTAGCAGATGCTATTGATATGATTTTTGAACAAGGAAATCCAGGAGGAATTAAAGAAGTCTTTAAACATCTTGGTTTGTCAGAAAACACAGTTCGTTTGCCGTTAGTTAATGTAGATGAAAATCTATCAAATAGAATAGGTGATTTTATTAAAAAACTGAATTAAAAAAATCTTTTTGAAATCCATAAAAATATAGCTACCTTTGCGGTTGCTTATTTATCTATGGGTTAAATAGGTAAAAATGTAAAACATTTATGAGTAAATATATCTATATCTTTTTCAGCATAATGGTTTTGGCTTCATGTAGCGAATACCAAAAAGCACTTAAATCAGAAGACGTTGAGTTTAAAAACAACGTATTTCTAAAGTTATATGAAAAAGAAAAATATACTAAGGCAATACGATTGTTTGACATGTATGCAACAGCTATGCGTGCCAATCCTAAAGCAGAAGAGGTATTTTATAAATATTCAAAAGCTTTATATTTGAATAAAGAATATTACTCTGCAGGGTATCAGTTTGAAAGTTTTGCAGCAAATTACCCTCGTAGTATACATACACCCGAAGCTGCTTTTTTGAGTGCAGAATGCTACTCAAGATTGTCGCCTATGTATAGTTTAGATCAAGTGGATACCTATAAAGCATTAGACAAACTTCAATCATTTGTAGATAAATATCCAAACTCTGAATTTTTACCTCAGGCAAATGCTTTAGTGAAAACAATGAATGAAAAGTTAGAGTTGAAAGCATTTGAAATCGCAAAACAATATTATACAACTGGAGAATATTTTCACAATTATAATACAGCAATTAAAGCACTTGATAATTTTATTTTAGATTATCCAGGAACAAAATTTAAAGAAGATGCTTTGTTTTATAAATTTGGTTCAGCATATCAAATAGCTATTTTATCTGTTCCTACAAAGAAACAAGAACGATTAAATGACGCTAAAGAATTATATTCTAATTTAGTTAAATTTAAACCAGACACTAAATTTTTAGCTGAAGCTACTAAAATGGCAGAAACATTAGATAGAGAATTAAAACAATATACAAATTAATCATTATCATGGATTTAAAGAAAACCAATGCCCCTGTAAACACAATTACATATAATAAAAGTGTAATCGAAGAGCCAACAGGAAATGTGTATGAAGCCATTACAATTATGGCTAGAAGAGCAAATCAAATTAATTCTGAAATTAAAAAAGAATTATTAGATAAATTAGACGAATTTGCTACGTATAATGATAGTTTAGAAGAGATTTTTGAAAATAAAGAACAAATTGAAGTTTCTAAATTTTATGAAAAATTACCTAAACCTCACGCTCTAGCTGTGCAAGAATGGTTAGACGGTAAAACATACTACAAGAATTCTAAATAACTAAAATACAGTTTGATGTCTGTTTTAAGTGGTAAAAAAATCTTACTGGGTATTTCTGGTGGAATTGCTGCTTATAAAACGGCCACATTAGTCAGACTATTCATAAAAGCAGGTGCTCAAGTACAAGTTGTAATGACACCTGCTTCTAAAGATTTTGTTACACCACTTACCCTAGCAACATTATCTAAAAATCCAGTTTATTCTTCTTTCTATAACGAACCTGATGATACAAATGCAGAAGGGGTATGGAATAATCATGTAGAATTAGCACTTTGGGCAGACATGATAGTTATGGCGCCAGTAACAGCTAATACGCTTTCAAAAATGGCTTCAGGAACGTGTGATAATTTAGTATTAGCAACGTATCTTTCTGCAAAATGCCCTGTTTATTTTGCGCCAGCCATGGATTTAGATATGTATAAACATTCAAGTACACTTGCAAATTTTACAACCTTGCAATCATTTGGTAATATCATAATTCCAGCTGAAAGCGGAGAATTAGCTAGTGGTTTACAGGGTGAAGGTAGAATGGCAGAACCTGAAAACATTATTTCATTTCTTGAAAAAGATTTGGAAAGTAAGTTGCCACTAAAAGGAAAAAAAATTATGGTAACCGCTGGTCCAACCTACGAAGCTATTGATCCCGTTCGTTTTATAGGAAACCACGCTAGTGGAAAAATGGGCTTTGATATAGCGCTTAAAGCAGCAGAAAAAGGAGCAGAAGTAGTTTTGATTACAGGTCCTACACATCTTTGTTTGAAGCATACGAATGTAGAAATTGTTTCGGTTGTTTCAGCAGATGAAATGTACGAGGTTTGTTTTGCTCATTATGATGTGGTTGATGTTGTTATTGCTGCGGCCGCTGTAGCGGATTACAAGCCAAAAAAAGTAGCAACACATAAAATAAAAAAGAGTGAAGATACGTTTTCTATTGAATTAGAAAAAAACAAAGATATTTTGTTATCTTTAGGTCAAAATAAAAAAAATCAGTTTTTAATAGGTTTTGCATTAGAAACGGAAAATGAAATTGAAAATGCCAAAGCTAAAATTCTCAAAAAGAACTTAGATTATATTGTGCTTAATTCATTAAATGATAAAGGCGCAGGCTTTGGAACACCAACAAATAAAGTTACTTTTATAGATAAAGAGTTTAATTGCTTTGAACAGGAATTAAAATCTAAAGAATTAGTAGCTGAAGATATAGTCAACTTAATTGTGAAAAAATATGAAGTTTAGATTGTTTTTGATATGCTTATTTTTAGTTTGTATAAGTCAAGCACAAGAATTAAGATGTACGGCTACGCTTAATTATGATAAAGTAACCAATGTTAATCCACAAATTTTTAAAACATTAGAAAAACAAATAAGTTATTTTCTAAACAACACCAAGTTTACAGAAAAAGAATTCAAAAATAATGAACGCATTAATTGTGCTTTTTTCTTCATTATCAATTCATTTGATAGTAATAATTTTAATGCAACGTTACAAGTAAATTCTTCACGTCCAGTTTATAATGCAACCTATACTACACCTGTTTTAAATTTAAATGATAAAGATGTTCAATTTAAATACGTAGAGTTTGAAAATTTTATATATGATCAAAATGCATTTACGTCAAATTTAGTTTCCATATTGTCATTTTATGCCCATGTAATTATTGGTGCAGATGCAGATACGTTTGCTAGTAAAGGTGGAACAGAGGCCTATGAAAAAGCACTTACGGTTTCAAATATGGCACAATCTAGTGGATATGCTGGTTGGGTGCAAACGGGAAAAAATCCAACTAGATATAATCTTATTTCTGATTTAATGTCACCTACTTTCGACCCTTATAGAGAAACCATGTATGCTTATCATATTAAAGGTTTAGATATCATGGCAGGGAATGTTAAAGCAGGAAAATTAGGTATAAGCAGCGCTATTGATACATTACTACAGCTACATAAAGTACGTCCTAATTCCTTATTAGCTCGAACTTTTTTTGATGCAAAAACAGATGAAATAGTTACTATTTTTGGTGGAGGTCCTCCAGTTGATACGTCAAAACTAATAGATGCCTTACAAACTATCTCGCCGTTAAATTCATCTAAATGGAATAAAATAAAGTAAGCTATGTTGTTGTCTTTATCTGTTCAAAATTATGCCCTTATTGAGCATTTAGAAATTGATTTTTCTGCTAATTTTTCTACTATTACAGGAGAAACAGGGGCGGGTAAGTCAATATTATTAGGTGCACTCGGTCTAATTATGGGAAATAGAGCCGATTTGTCTGCTTTGAAAGATAAAGAAAAAAAATGCATTGTTGAAGCTGCCTTTAAAATTGAGGCATACAACTTACAGCAACTTTTTGCTGATAATGATTTAGATTATGAAGCGACAACCATTATCAGAAGAGAAATTTTACCTTCTGGTAAATCAAGGGCTTTTGTTAATGACACACCTACTAATTTAGCTGAATTACAATTGTTAACAGCCTATTTAATTGATATTCATTCACAGCATGATACCAAAGAATTAGAACAACAAGAGTATCAGTTGTCTATTTTGGATGCTATGGGGAACAATGCAGAGGTATTAAAAGAGTATACAGCACAGTTGTCAACTTATAAATCATTAGTCAAGCAACTAGAAATCTTAAAAGAAGAACAACGCCAAAGTAGTAAAGAAGAGGAATATAATATATTCTTGTTACAAGAATTAGAAGCTGCTAATCTAAAAAGTGACGAACAAGAAATCTTAGAAGAAGAACTAGAAACCCTTAATAATGTAGAAGTAATACATGAAAATTTAGCGAAAACAATAGCATTGAGTCAGGAAGAGCAAATAGGTTTTTTAAACACATTGAAAGAATCAAAAAATGCGTTACAAAAAATTGCTTCTTTCTCCTCAAAATACGAAGAATTAGTAGCACGTATACAATCTGTAATAATAGAATTAGAAGACGTTTCAGATTTGTGTGCCGAATATGTAGAAAAAGTTATTTTTGATCCTGAGCGAATGAATTGGTTAACTTCTCGTTTACAACTTATTTACGATTTGCAAAAAAAACATTACGTGCAAACAGTAAGTGAATTGCTAGAAATTCAAGCGAGTTTAAACATAAAAGTAGGTCGTGTTACTGGTTTAGCTGACGAAATACAAGCGTTGTATGAAAAAATAGAATCGCAAGAAAAACAAGTAATTAATTTAGCTACTATTCTTTCGAATAATCGTTCTAAAGCGATTCCTGATTTTGGTTCAAAAGCTGAAGTAATATTAAAGGAGTTGGGAATACCAAACGCTGCATTTCAAATAAATTTAATACCTTCAATATCTTTTTTAACTAGTGGAAAAGATGAATTGCAACTTCTTTTTTCTGCTAATAAAGGATCAAATTTTGGAACGCTGAAAAAAGTAGCATCTGGAGGAGAAATGTCGCGTATTATGTTAGCGATTAAATCTATTCTTGCTGATTTTACACAGTTACCTACTATCGTTTTTGATGAAATTGATACGGGTGTCTCGGGTGAAATCGCTTTAAAAATGGCAGAAATAATGAAACAGATGAGTCAAAAACGACAAGTGTTCGCTATTACGCATTTGCCTCAAATTGCGGCTAAAGGAAATCAACATTACAAAGTTTCTAAATTTATTCAAGGTGAAACGACCTTGTCAAAAATTGAAAAATTAGCATCTGAAGCGCGTATTCATGAACTCGCTGAAATGTTGGCAGGAAAAAATTATACAGAATCAGCCATTACACATGCAAAAACATTATTAAATTAATTTGTATTTTTGCATACATCCTAATAACAAAATAAAAATAAAAATTATGATTATTGAACCTAGAATGCGTGGATTTATATGTTTGACAGCTCATCCTGAAGGTTGTGCGCAAAACGTAAAAAATCAAATAGAATATGTAAAATCAAAAGGTAAAATTAACGGAGCAAAAAACGTATTAGTAATAGGTGCTTCAACAGGATTTGGTTTAGCCTCAAGAATAACAAGTGCTTTTGGTTGTGATGCAGCAACAATTGGTGTGTTTTTTGAAAAAGGCCCTACTGAAGGAAAAACGGCTTCTCCAGGTTGGTATAATTCTGCTGCATTTGAAAAAGAGGCTGCTCAAGCAGGATTATATGCCAAAAGTATCAATGGAGATGCATTTTCTAATGAAGTGAAACAACAAACAATTGATTTGATTAAACAAGATTTAGGTCAGGTAGATTTGGTTATTTATAGTTTAGCTTCACCCGTGCGTTTACATCCTACAACAGGCGTATTGCACCGTTCTACTTTAAAACCAATTGGAGCAAAATTTACAAATAAAACGGTTGATTTTCATACAGGTATAGTCTCAGAAGTTTCCATTGAACCTGCTGTACAAGAAGATATTGATAATACCGTAGTAGTTATGGGAGGAGAAGATTGGGCGATGTGGATGAATGATTTAAAAGAGGCAGGTGTTCTAGCGCAGGGAGCAATGACTGTTGCTTATTCGTATATAGGACCAGAAGTAACTGAACCGGTTTATAGAAAAGGGACTATAGGAAGAGCTAAAGATCATTTAGAAGCTACTGCTTTTGAAATAACAGATTCTTTAACGTCAATTGGAGGTAAAGCCTTTGTTTCTGTAAATAAAGCGTTGGTAACACAAGCAAGTTCTGCTATACCGGTTATCCCATTATACATTTCATTGTTGTATAAAATAATGAAGGAAGAAGAAATTCATGAAGGATGTATTGAACAAATGCAGCGTTTGTATGCGGATAGATTATATAATGAACAAAATATTCCTACAGACGAACAAGGTAGAATCCGAATTGATGATTGGGAAATGCGTGCAGATGTACAAGAAAAAGTAGCTGCATTTTGGAAACAAGCTACTACAGAAAATCTTTCTGATATAGGAGATTTAGCAGGTTACAAGCAAGACTTTTTAAATTTATTTGGTTTTGGTTTTACAGGTGTTGATTACTTAAAAGACACAAATGAAATGGTCCAAGTGCCAAGTATATAAAGAAAAGAGATTTATTTTATAAGTGCCCGAACTCGTTCGGGCATTTTTTTTTAATAATTTATGTTTATTATGAAAAAGTTATTGATTTTTTATTTATATTAGCATTTGTTTAACTAATTAACATATAAATAATGAAAAAAATTACGTTTTTGTTTTTTGCATTAATTACATTTTTACAGCTCTCTGCTCAAACAGGGACGGTTGTAGTTGGGGTTAATGACGGAACGCCTAATGGAACTACTGAGTATCCATGCCCTTTACAAGACTATTACAAAACGGGACGTGCTCAGTTTTTGTACACAGCTGCAGAATTATCTTCAGCAGGGTTAGTTGCTGGTAATATTACTGAAATTGGTTGGGTAGTAACTTCAATTGGTACTGCTGGACTTCAAGAAGGATATAGTATATCTATGAAATCAACCACTGCAACAGCATTAACTACAACCTTTGAAACCGGAGCTACTTTAGTTTATGGTCCAACGGATTATACGCCAAGTGCGACAGGAAGTGTTGTATTTACCTTAACTACTCCATTTGTTTGGGATGGTTCTTCAAATATTATTATTGAAGTTTGTGCAGGAAATGCATCAGGAGATTACACAGAAAATGTTCAATGTGCTAATTCTACATTAACTTATAATGGTTCGGTATATTATAGAAGCGACACAGCTACCACACCATGCACCACTACTACAGGTACTACTTCAATGTCGAGACCTCTGTTGGTGGCTACAGGTTCAACAGCAAGTTGTTTAGCGCCGTTAAATATTGTAAGCGCTAATATTACAGCTTTTACTGCTGATGTTTCTTGGGATGCTTCTTCTTCGGGAGCAGCCATTGGCTATGAATATGTGGTGTCAACTTCTAATGTTGCTCCAACAGCAGCTGGTACTGCAACAACTAATATTTTTGCTAGCTTGTCTAATTTATTACCTATCACACAATATTACATTTTTGTAAGAACAAATTGTGGTTCTAATCAATATAGTTCATGGAATGGACCTTTTACATTTACAACGGCTTGTGCGCCAATTTCCACTTTTCCTGTTTTAGAACCTTTTAACACGTTTTTACCAAATACATGTTGGATAAAAGGAGATAATGGAGACTTAACAGCTGGACCTGCTACCACAGGATCAAATAGTTGGTTTGAAGATGGTTTTGGCAATGTAGGAACTACAGGAGCAATTACATATAATATTTGGTTGGCTTCAGCAAATGATTGGATAATCTCACCTGAATATACAATCCCAGCATCTGGATATGAATTAAAATTCGATGCTGCAGCTACTAATTATGGTGCTACTACAGCGGTTACAAACTGGGAAAGTGATGACTTTGTAGAAGTTTTAGTTAGTTCAACAGGAACTACAAATTGGACTGTTTTATATACTTATGGCGATTCAAATGTTCCTGGACCAACAGCCACGCCTAACATAATAGATCTTGATGCTTATGCAGGACAAACAGTTCGTTTTGCCTACAGAGTAGTTGAAGGGTCAAATGATGGAGCTGCAGATTTACAGTTTTTTGTGGACAATTTTCAAATTAGGTTAACACCTTCATGTATTGAGCCGTTAAATATCGTTTCATCATCTATTACATCGACAGGTGCTGCTATTTCATGGGATGCTACAAATCCAGTACCAGCTTCGGGTTATGAATATGTTGTTTCTACCACAAATACAACCCCTACAGTTGCAGGAACAGCAACTACAAATATTTATGCTTCATTGACAGGCTTAACACCTGCCACTACCTATTATGTTTTTGTTAGAGCAAATTGCGGTTCAAACTCATATAGTCCATGGTCAGCATCAGCTACTTTCACAACCGCTTGTGCATCAGTTACTAGTTTTATACAAAATTTTGATACGGTAACTACACCAGCTTTCCCAGTTTGTTGGGAAAAAGTAGGAACAGGTGGTACTGCAAATACTCAGTCTTCAAGTTCAAGTTCTTCACCTAATACATTATATATGTATGCTTTTTCAACAACTAGTTTAGCTGTTGTTAAAATGCAGCCTGTTTCAAATTTAGGTGCTGGAACACATAGATTGAAATTTAAAATGAGAGCTAATTTTACAGTTGGAGGAATTGTAGAGTTCGGATATTTAACAAATCCAATGGATGCTACTACTTTTGTATCATTAACTACTATGACGGCTTCATCATTAACGTATCAGAATTTTATGTATGCACCGCCTGCGGGTACGTATTCAGATTATCCTGCATTCAGACATACTGGTAGCCCTGGAAATAGTTTATTAATTGACGATGTGGTGTGGGAAGCTATACCAACTTGTGTTGAGCCATCAGTATTAGTATATGCTAATATAACTTCTTCAGGAGTTGATGTATCTTGGACAGCACCAACTACAGCACCTGCAAATGGTTATGAATATGTTGTGTCAACAACTCCTACTGCACCTACAACTGCAGGAACGGCTACTACTAATACATTTGCTCAAGTAACAGGATTAACACCATCAACAACTTATTATATTTATGTAAGAGCAATTTGTACAGTTAATCCAACAGATGCTAGTCCTTGGATTGGACCTGTTTCATTTATGACTGCATGTGTACCTGTAACTTCATTGCCATGGACAGAAGGATTTGAAGGACTAACAACTGTTGGTACAACAAATTTCCCTTCATGTTGGTTTAAAGAAAATGGAGATTGGTCATCACAAAACACCAATGGAACGTGGAGTACATCTAATACAGGGACAAATTATATTAGAGATTCATGGACCGCTACAAACGAATACATGTGGACACCAGGTTTCCAATTAACAGCAGGAACATCGTATGATTTTTCGTCTTATGTGCAAGGAGACAATGGTAATTCATGGGTTGTTGATTATTTTGTGAATACAAACCAAGTTTCTACTGGAGCTACTCAACTAGGTGCGTCTTATAATGTACCAGGTGATAATTCAACATATAGCGCTCAGGCCTACAATAAAATTACACGTTCATTTGTTCCTTCTACTACAGGTACCTATTATTTTGCAGTACGTGTTAATGAGCCAACAGGTGGTCCTTGGTATGTTTCATTTGATGATTTTGAATTGAAAGTAACGCCAAATGTTATTCCATCGTGTGCTACACAGCTAACTGCAACACCGAATACGACATGTGGTAATTTTGCAACTCAATTGTCATGGGCTTCTGTTACGGATGCTACGGGATATTATGTTACTATCGGAACAACTTCAGGTGGTACAGATATTGCTAATGCTGTTTCAGTAAGTTCAACGGCATATTCATTCTCAGGTACAGTTAATACACAATACTATTGGAAAGTAGTTCCGTTTAGTGGTGCTGGATCAGCTACAGGTTGTACAGAACAAACTTTCACTACGGTTGCTACAGGTTGTTATTGCGCATCTGTTCCAACATCAAATGATGGATCAGGTATTACAAGTGCAACATTAGGCACAACACCTTTTACAATTGCTGATGTGATGTATGTTAATAATACAGCAACTACAGTTGCTTTTGAACCAGGTATGAATGCAAATGTGCAACTTGTTTTTGAAACAGGTTATACATATGATATTAATATTTGGATTGATTTTAATAATGATTATGATTTTGATGATGCCGGGGAGTTAGTAAAAACAGGTATCGCTTGTACAAATGCGACACCAAACACAGTTGATGCTTCCTTTACGATGCCAGCAAATGCCCCTACAGGTGTTCATAGAATGCGAATAGGTACAGCTGATTCAGGTCAAGTTCCACCAGCACCATGTTATAGTGGTTCTTATGGTGTCACACTTGATTTTGCAGTTGATACTACTTTAGGTTCAAATTCATTTGACACATCAAGCTTCGTAGCTTATCCAAACCCTGTAAAGGATGTGTTGAATTTATCTTACACATCAACAATTAGTAATGTTAAGGTTGTGAACTTGTTAGGTCAACAAGTAATCAATAAAACGACTAATGATAAAGATGTTCAAGTGAATATGTCTGATTTAGCAGCCGGTGCTTACATTGTAAACATTACTGTTGAAGATATGACACACACAATTAAAGTGATTAAACAATAAGTTATCATTTAATTCAATTTAAAAGTCCCGAGTAATCGGGACTTTTTTTTGTTTTATTGTCTATCTTTGTAAAAAAATAACATGTATTTTTCTTTAATTATTCCAGTATACAATAGACCTGATGAGATTGATGAGTTATTACAAAGCTTAACCATTCAGGAGTACACAAAAGACTATGAAGTTGTTATTATTGAAGATGGTTCTACAATTGATTGTAAATTTATTGTAGAAAAATATACATCTTTAACAATATCATACTATTATAAAACAAATTCAGGTCCAGGTGATTCACGAAATTATGGAATGAAAGTAGCTAAAGGTGATTATTTTATTATTTTAGATTCAGATTGTATTATTCCAAGTACATATTTGGCCGAAGTAGAAAAAGCATTAACAAACGAATATGTTGATTGTTTCGGAGGGCCTGATAGCGCCTTAGATAGTTTTTCGTCTATTCAAAAAGCAATTAATTTTACTATGACTTCTTTTTTAACTACTGGAGGAATTAGAGGAGGAAGTGAAAAGTTAACTCAATTTCAACCGCGAAGTTTTAATATGGGTTTATCTAAAAAGGCCTTTGAGGCTTCTCGAGGTTTTGGAAATATTCACCCTGGAGAAGATCCTGATTTATCAATAAGATTGTGGAAATTAGGGTTTAAAACAAAATTGATTACAACGGCTTTTGTATACCATAAGCGTCGTATAGATTGGAATAAATTTTACATACAAGTTACAAAGTTTGGATTAGCAAGACCTATATTAAATAATTGGTACCCCGAATATGCTAAATTTACGTTTTGGTTTCCGTCTTTATTTTTATTGGGTTTTTGTTTATCATTAGTTCTGTTAGTAGTATCTTTTCCGTATTTGCTTATTTGCTATATAAGTTACTTTTTTAGTTTAGGTATAGTTTCTAGTATTCAAAATAGAAGTATTAAAATAGGAAGTTATTCCATCATAGCGGCTAGTATTCAGTTTTTTGGCTATGGAAAAGGTTTTTTGCAGTCTTTTTACGCGATACATATCAGAAACCAAGTACCTCAAAAGGCATTTCCTAAACTGTTTTTTAAAAACTAATATGACTAAGGTAATTGGACTTACTGGAGGAATTGGTAGTGGAAAATCTACTGCAGCACGTTTTTTTGAGAAACACGGCATCCCAGTTTATATTGCTGACGAA
>NZ_CALFIG010000312.1 GCF_937876455.1 uncultured Flavobacterium sp. | reverse complement strand
TTAGCCAAGATATAGCAAAAAACCATTGACAAAAATGCTAATAAATGGTATACTACATATTGTAAGCTTTATAAATTTAAGCTCAATATATGGGAGAATTAAGAGGTCGTCAAGGTTTAGAATTTGCTCGACAAATAAGAGAAGATGCTTCTCAAAGAAATGAGGGAAACTCTTCAAAACAAAAGCCGGAGCCGAAAGAATTTGCTATTGAGGTAGTTGATCAACGTGTGCATGTAATAAGTCCTGATGATGCAGAAGAAGCTTTGAAATTTGCTAGAGATGGTTATAAAGGTAATACTGAAAGTGAAAGAGATTTAAATTAAGTTTTCAAATAAAAAACATCCATCAATAACATGCGGATGTTTTTTATTTGAAAACCGGTTAATTGTTAAGATATGAAAAACAATCTGCCAAAAATAATTGTCATCCTTGGTCCTACGGCTTCTGGTAAAACAGATCTTGGTTTGGTGTTGGCCAAAAAATTCAACGGCGAAATTGTTTCGGCTGATTCACGGCAAGTGTATAAACAGATGAATATTGGGACGGCAAAGCCACAATTAGAAAATAATAACCAGATAGAGATTCTTAATTCTGTTCAGAATGACAGTCCAGTGTATATTGTTGATGGTATCCCACATCACCTCATAGACATCGTAAATCCAGACCAGGATTTCAGTCTGGCAGATTTTAAAACTATGGCCACAAATTGTATTCAGGATATTTTAAAAAGAGGCAAATTGCCAATTGTCGTGGGAGGCACTGGGTTATATATATGGACTATTGTTGATAATTTAGATATTCCTAAAATTAAACCTAATATAGAATTGCGTCTCGAACTGGAGAAAAAATCCTTGTCAGAATTAGTAGGACAACTGCAAGAAATTGATCCAGAAAGCGCCGCTGTAATAGATTTAAAAAACTCACGGCGAGTACTGCGAGCGCTTGAAGTAGCGATTACTAGTGGTCGGTCTTTTATTGCTCAGCAAACAAAATCTCAGCCATTGTTTAATGCTCTGCAGATTGGCATTGACATATCAAAGGAAGAATTAAATACTCGTATCGAAAAAAGAGTAGACGCGCAAATGCAAGAAGGTTTACTGCACGAAACAGAAGGGTTAGTCCAGGCCGGCTACAGCTGGAATTTACCGAGTATGAGTGGAATAGGGTATAGGCAAATAGGATATTACCAGCAAGGTAAAATGAGTTTACCCAAAGCAATTGAAACTCTAAAAACCGACACTAAAAAATATGCCAAACGTCAGATGACCTGGTTCAAACGAGATAAACGGATACAGTGGGTGAAGAGTGGGAATCTGAAAATAGTTCAGGAAATTATCGAGAAGTTTTTGATGTAATCACTGCTATTGCTGACCTCGCAGGAATAAGAGTATTTGGTTAGAAGTATTTTATTGACCCAGCGGCACTTCTTCGCCCATAAAATCAAGTTTCTCTCCAGTTACTGTATCTTCAGCCTGGATATGAACCTTGGAAACAAGTAATGCTTGTGTAGGATTTGTTTTGTTTAAAGTAATTGTCATAGGCAGTGCCAAGACATCAACACTTTCAGGCATAGACGGAATATTCCAGGTAATTCTTTTAGCGCTGTCACTATAATTAACTTCTCCGGCTGGTGCTGTTGCTGGCATCTCAACCGTACTATCGCCATAGACATCAGCTACCAGTGTAATATTTTTAAGCGGGTGAAAATTATTGGTAAGTACCCAATTAATTTGGTGGGTGGAACCAGAGGCAGTGTCACGGGCTTCAAATTTTAAATCTGAATTAACCGTTGGTGTTGCTGCTGGTGATGACGGCATAATAACCTCTCGGTTTTTAATGAATAATATAATCTAGTGTTCATGATTAATTATCTCATCAATAAAATATTATGTAAATAGTGTTTTTAAAAATGAAGCTATAGGACTAAAAATAACCTCAGGAATTTATTACGCAACTGATTCATTTGTAGGAGAAGGAAAAAGACTTTATTCAAAAAATGGATTAGGGATTCATTCCGGTATCGAAAAAAGTATCATTCATAAAAAAGTAGTATTCCAATCTGATTTTATTTCTGGTCAACATAGCCTTGGAGAACTTGTAATTGGGGGTGCTTATTACTTAACAAGAGATTTAATACTTTCGGGCGGGTATCAATTACCTACTTTTAATAGTTTATCCAATAAATCCATGGTTTTTGAATTAACATATAATCCTTAAAAGTAAAATCCCCGATTAAATCGGGGATTTTTAATTATAAATCAAATAGTTATTGATTACATCATTCCAGGCATTCCTCCTCCCATTGGCATAGCCGGGGAATCTTCTTTAATATCAATTAAAGCACATTCAGTAGTTAAAATCATACCTGCTACTGAAGCTGCATTCTCTAAAGCTACACGAGTTACTTTTTTAGGATCAATAATACCTACTTTAAGCATATCTACATATTCACCAGATTTTGCATTATAGCCAAAGTCACCTTTTCCTTCAGAAACTTTAGCAATTACCACAGAACCTTCTCCTCCTGCATTTTCAACAATAGTTCTTAATGGGGCTTCCACTGCTCTATTGACTATTTGAATTCCTGTTGCCTCGTCCATGTTTTCAGCTTTAATGCTATCTAAAATAGCTTTTGCACGAACTAAAGCAACACCTCCACCTGCTACGATTCCTTCTTCTACTGCAGCACGAGTAGCATGTAATGCATCATCAACTCTGTCTTTTTTCTCTTTCATTTCTACCTCAGATGCAGCACCAACATATAATACTGCAACGCCTCCTGCTAATTTTGCCAAACGCTCTTGTAACTTCTCTCTATCATAATCAGAAGTTGTAGTTTCCATTTGTGCTTTAATCTGATTTACTCGTGCTTTAATATGTTCCGCATCTCCTTTACCATTAACAATTGTAGTGTTGTCTTTATCAATAGTAATCGTTTCTGCTGTTCCTAACATATCTAAACTCGCATTTTCTAATGCATATCCGCTTTCTTCAGCTATTACAGTTCCGCCAGTTAATATAGCAATATCCTCTAGCATGGCTTTTCTTCTATCACCAAAACCAGGAGCTTTAACTGCTGCAATTTTTAGTCCTCCACGAAGTTTATTTACTACTAATGTTGCTAATGCTTGACCATCTACATCTTCTGCAATAATTAACAATGGGCGACCTGATTGTGCTACTGGCTCAAGTACAGGAAGTAATTCTTGTAAATTAGATATTTTCTTATCGTAAAGTAATACGTATGGATTATCTAATTCTGCAATCATTTTATCAGCATTGGTAACAAAGTAAGGTGATAAATAACCTCTATCAAATTGCATACCTTCTACAACATCAACATACGTATCTGTCCCTTTTGCTTCTTCAACGGTAATTACACCTTCTTTACCTACTTTAGTAAAAGCAGTAGCAATTAATTCACCAATAGTATCATCATTGTTTGCGGAAATAGATGCAACTTGTTTAATTTTTTCTGAAGAATCTCCTACAGCTTCTGACTGTTTTCCTAATTGGTCAACAATTGCTTCTACAGCTTTATCAATTCCTCTTTTTAAATCCATAGGATTAGCGCCTGCTGCAACATTTTTTAATCCTTCTTTTACGATAGCTTGTGCTAAAACTGTTGCTGTTGTAGTACCATCACCTGCCAAATCATTTGTTTTAGAAGCTACTTCTTTCACCATTTGAGCGCCCATATTTTCTAATGGATCTTGTAACTCAATTTCTTTTGCAACCGAAACCCCATCTTTCGTAACTGTAGGTCCTCCAAAAGATTTGCTAATTATTACATTTCTTCCTTTTGGTCCTAAAGTTACTTTTACTGCATTAGCTAATGCATCTACACCACGTTTTAATCCGTCACGTGCTTCTATATCGAATTTAATATCTTTTGCCATTTTAGTTTTTTTTTTAGATGTTTAACGTTTAAAAGTTATTGTTTAGTCTATGATTAAATAATTGCATAGATTTCTTCTTCACGCATAATCAAATAATCTTTTCCTTCTAACTTAAGTTCGGTACCAGAATACTTTCCATACAGGACAGTATCGCCAACTTTAACAGTCATAGTGTGGTCTTTTTTTCCGTTACCTACTGCAACTACAGTTCCTTTTTGTGGTTTTTCTTTAGCCGTATCTGGAATAATAATACCAGATGCAGTAGTAGTTTCTGCCGCTAGTGGCGCAATAACTACTCTGTCTGAAAGCGGTTGAATGTTTAACGACATATTTTTATATTTTTAAGTTAATAATTAATTACGAATTCCTTTTTTCAGAAATTGTGCCAAAATAATTTTCTGCCATTTTTACTTAAAACAAAAAAGCCAGCACTGACAGGCTGGCATTTTTATATCATATACTAATCCGTATTTTATTTAGCAGGATCTGTTGCTGGTTTTGAAGCGGGTGTATTAGCTGGCGCTGTAGTAGGCACTGGTGCTGGTTTTGAAGCAGCATCTTCCACTAATTTTGAACCAGAATTTCCACTTGATGTACTTAAGCTTGATAATAAAATCAATACGATTAAAGCACCTCCCAAAACCCAAGTTGATTTTTCTAAGAAATCTGTTGTTTTTTGAACGCCTCCTAATTGACCTCCACCTCCAAAAGATGAAGATAATCCGCCATTTTTAGGGTTTTGAACCATAATCACTAGGATTAATAAAAAACAAACAATTACTATTAGTGCTAAAAAAATTGTAAATGGTATCATTTTCTGTTAATTATTTTGTTGTAAAATTTTTATATCTTTAATTCGGTCTGCAAAGAAACTACTTTTTTCTGGATATTTCAAAATTAATATTTCATAAGCTTGTATAGCTTTAGCATATTTTTTTTGTTCCAAATATATTTTTGCTAATGTTTCGGTCATTATTGACGAAGATGTTTCATTGCTTCTAGCAATATTTATAGGCTCTGGCAAAGATTCTTTTGTTGGAGAAATTTTTGGACTGGCTTCAATAAATTTTTCAATTAGTTCGAATTTTTTTTCAATCTCTAATTTATTTTGCGAAGGTTTTTCAGCTTCTAATCGCTCAATGGGTGTAAATTTTGACAATTGTAACCATTCATTAAACGAATGCGTTTCATTTTTTTCAAATGCTAAAGGCTTTCCTATTTCTAACCTTTTCTCAGCTTGTGAAGTTATAGTAGCGTCTTCCGAAACCGTCAAGCGAACTTCTGACGTGGTAGTATCTTCAACATATTCAAACTCATTAACTTCAATACTTTGCAAGGCAGCTTGAATGCGGTCATAATTTTCTTTTTGAAAAACTTTAAAATCATCTGACGAGATAAAATCAAACAACACACTTCTATCTGTGGTATGAGCCGCTGTTTTTTTTAACTCATAATTATATCTAAAACTATCTTGATTGTATAAGCCCTTTAAATACAACGCTCTTGCACTTTGAAAAAAAGGAAATTCATGAACAATCGTTTCTAACAACAATGTTTGTTTATCATTGATGCCGCGAGAGTTATTAAGAAGATATAAATAATCGTTACTACTCATTATCTTACCATTTTGCTAAAGATTCATTAAAGATATCTTGTGTAATACGCTCATAAATTTCATCTAGAGCCTTGTTTAGAATTGTTGCAGGAAGAACCGAAGCATCAAAATCGAAGAAAAATGAAAATCTTTTTTCAAAGTTATCGTCTTCTTTATTTTTATTTGAATACCTTACATTAACTGTAATTGTCATTCTATTTTGTGCTGCTTGTTGCTCAGAAGTTGCTGCCATAGGTGTAATCCTGTATTCTACAATTTCACCTTCATAAAGTAAATCGCCATTAGTAGAAACCAAATTTAAATTCGTTTGGTTTAGAATGGTATTTTGTAATTTTTGTGTAAATGTTCGCTCAATTCCTGGCTCAACAATGTCTGCCATGTTTTGAAAATAATTTACTTGAAATGTTTTAGCATCTATTTTTCCAGTACCTGTAAAATTATATTTTACGTTGCATCCAACTAATGTGAGTGACAACGCAAGTACTATATATTTTTTTAACGATTTCATTTTACAAGTCAAATTGTTTAATTTTTCTGTATAAGGTGCGCTCCGAAATACCTAATTCATCTGCTGCGGCTTTTCGTTTCCCTTTATTTTTTTCTAAAGCTTTCTTAATCATTTCTAATTCTTTAGCTTCTAAACTCAGTGTTTCTTCTTCCTCTATGGCTTCAGCGAATAAATAATTCCCATTTTCTTCGTCTTCATCATGAAACTCCTCTTGCTCTATTTCTTCTTCAACGGGTACTAATTGCATTTTATTTCGTTCTTCAAAAATAGTATTTTTTTCGTCAGTTGTGCCATATATTTTTTGAATCAATGATTTATTCGTTTCTTGAACTTTAGCCACACCATTTTGCATTAATTCTAATGTGAGTTTTTTCAAGTCATTCAAATCATTTTTCATATCAAAAAGTACTTTATACAAAATTTCTCTTTCTGTACTAAAATCACTTGCACTTTTCTTTTCGCCTACAACTTGTGGTAAACTTTTTTCATTTTCTGGTAAATATGATTGTAACGTAGTTAATCCTATTTCTCTATTCGTTTCCAATACAGATATTTGCTCTGCTACATTTCTCAACTGACGAATATTTCCACTCCATCTGTAATGCAATAAATAACGGACTGCTTCCTCCGATAATTTAATGGACGGCATTTTATATTTATGTGCAAAATCGGCTGCAAATTTTCTAAATAAAAGATGAATATCATCTTTACGTTCACGAAGTGCAGGTAGTTGTATTTCTACTGTGCTCAAACGATAATATAAATCTTCTCTAAATTTTCCTTTTTCAATGGCTTCTATCATATTAACGTTTGTAGCCGCTACTATTCGAACATTTGTTTTTTGGACTTGAGAAGAACCAACTTTTATGAATTCACCATTTTCTAATACACGAAGCAATCTTACTTGAGTCGTTAAGGGTAACTCACCCACTTCATCAAGAAAAATAGTTCCTCCATTAGCCACCTCGAAATACCCTTCTCGTGCAGATGTAGCCCCTGTAAAGGATCCTTTTTCATGTCCAAACAACTCACTATCAATTGTCCCTTCAGGAATAGCGCCACAGTTTACAGCTATATATTTGCCGTGTTTGCGATGAGAAAGTGCATGAATAATTTTTGGAATACTTTCTTTACCTACACCACTTTCACCTGTAACCAATACAGAAATATCTGTAGGTGCAACCTGCATTGCTTTCTCTACAGCTCGATTTAATTTAGGATCGTTCCCAATAATCTCAAAGCGTTGTTTTATGTTTTGAACTGACTCCATTTTTTTAGTTTAAAGTTTCAGGTTTCAGGTTTAACAAGTTAATATAAAACTATTAGACATGAAACTTAAAATAAATTTAATTCATTCGCTCAGAATAACCAACAGCCTCTCCTATCAGAGTAGCTGTAGTACAATCTGTAATTTTAACATTTACAAAATCACCTGGTTTATAATTTTCTTTTGGAAAAACAACAACTGTATTTTGTGAATTTCTACCCGACCAATGTTTATCTGAACGTTTTGAATCTTTTTCTACTAATACTTCCACTACTTGACCTACAAAACGTTTCGTACGTTCTAAAGCCATTTTTTGTTGTAAATCTATAATTTCATTTAATCTTCTTTTCTTAACCGTTTCAGGAATATCATCTTCCATTTTTCTAGCGGCTAATGTTCCTGGTCTTTCAGAATAAGCAAACATAAACCCGAAATCATACTTACAATGTTCCATTAAACTTAATGTATCTTGATGGTCTTCTTCTGTTTCTGTAGGAAAACCAGCAATCATATCTTGCGATAAAGAAATATCAGGAATGATTTCATATATTTTATCTACTAAAGCGATATACTCTTCTCTGGTATGTTGACGATTCATTGCCTCCAAAATTCTGGTACTTCCAGATTGTACAGGCAAGTGAATATATTTACAAATATTGTGGTGCTTTGCCATTACTTCAATCACTTCAATATGCATATCTTGTGGATTTGAAGTAGAAAAACGAAAACGCATTTTTGGAAATTGAGTCGCACATCTATCTAACAATTGCGCAAAATCAACCGCAGTGGCTTTTTGTATATCAGAAGCTTTATCAAAATCTTTTTTTAAGCCTCCTCCATACCATAAATAACTGTCTACATTTTGGCCTAATAACGTAACTTCTTTAAAACCTTTATCCCATAAATCTTGAATTTCCTGAAGAATGCTCTCTGGTTCGCGGCTACGTTCTCTTCCTCTGGTAAACGGAACTACACAAAACGTACACATGTTATCACATCCACGGGTAATCGAAACAAACGCAGAAACACCATTACTGCTTAAACGAACGGGTTGAATATCTCCATAAGTTTCTTCTTTTGAAAGAATAACATTAATGGCATCACGACCTTCATCAACATCTTTCAATAAATTAGGAATATCTTTGTAGGCATCTGGTCCTACAACCATATCTACAATTTTTTCTTCGTCCAAAAATTTTTCTTTCAAACGTTCAGCCATACATCCTAAAACACCCACTTTCATAGTTGGATTAATTTTTTTGATGGCATTGTATTCTTGCAAGCGTTTTCTAACTGTTTGCTCTGCTTTATCTCTTATAGAACACGTGTTAACTAATACTAAATCTGCTTCTTCTAAATTCTGAGTTGTATTATAGCCTTGTTCAGCCAAAATAGAAGCTACAATTTCGCTATCAGAAAAATTCATTTGACAACCATAGCTTTCAATGAATAATTTCTTTTGATTGGTTTCTTTTTGATCGGTAACTAAACTTGTTCCTTGTTTATTTTCATCAATTATCTTTTCTTCCATTTTCTTTTTCACTATAAAATTGGGATAGCAAAGATAATACTAAATTTCATTTTATGACAAGTTGGCAGGTTTTTTATTTGCTATAAAAAATCAATTTTAAAAATAAAAAAATCACACCTATATATGTATCTAAAAAAAAACTTCTACTTTTGTCGCATCAAAAAAGTGAAAATGGCAAAGAATTTAGTCATCGTGGAGTCGCCAGCAAAGGCAAAAACTATCGAAAAATTTTTAGGTAAAGAGTATCAAGTAGAGTCCAGTTATGGGCACATTGCAGATTTACCTTCAAAAGAGATTGGGGTAGATGTGGCGAATGACTTTAAACCAAAATATGAAGTTTCTTCAGATAAAAAAGCATTAGTTAAAAAATTAAAAGATTTAGCTAAAAATGCAGAAATAGTTTGGTTAGCTTCCGATGAAGACCGAGAAGGAGAAGCCATTGCGTGGCATTTAGCCGAAGAATTAAAACTAGATAAAAGTAAAACAAAACGTATTGTTTTTCACGAAATCACCAAGACAGCCATTCAAAAAGCGATTGAAAATCCAAGAGGAATTGATTATAATTTAGTTAACGCACAACAAGCTCGAAGAGTATTAGACCGTTTAGTTGGATATGAATTATCACCTGTTTTATGGAAAAAAGTAAAAGGTGGCTTATCTGCAGGAAGAGTACAATCCGTTTCGGTTCGTTTAATTGTAGAACGTGAACGCGAAATACAAGACTTTAAGGCGGAAGCAAGTTTTTCCATAGCGGCAGAATTCACAAATGAAGCTGGAAAAGTAGTTAAAGCTAAATTAGCTAAAAATTTCACTACACAAGCAGAAGCCCAACGCTTTTTAGAGCAAAATAGCTCGGCTACTTTTAAAGTGGCTGATTTAGAAACCAAACCCACAAAAAAATCACCTGCCGCACCTTTTACAACTTCCACCTTGCAACAAGAAGCGGCAAGAAAATTATATTTACCCGTAGGGATTACCATGCAAATTGCACAACGTTTGTATGAAGCTGGATTAATAACCTACATGAGAACAGATAGTGTAAATCTTTCTCAAGAAGCAATGGCTGCTGCACAAGCGGAAATTGTTTCCTATTATGGTAGCGAATTTAGTAAGCCAAGAAATTTTTCAACTAAATCAAAAGGGGCTCAAGAAGCTCACGAAGCGATTCGCCCTACAGACATGAGTCGTCACACGGTTGATTTAGATAGAGACCAAGCGCGTTTATATGATTTAATTTGGAAACGAACAATTGCTTCCCAAATGAGTGATGCGGCCTTAGAACGCACAAATGTTAAAATCAATGCCTCTTCTCATAATGAACAATTTGTAGCAACCGGTGAGGTAATCAAATTTGAAGGTTTTCTTAAAGTGTATTTAGAAGGAAATGACGATGATGATGATGAACAAGAAGGCATGTTACCCGAATTAAAAATAAATGAACAATTAAAAAATAATTTCATCTCTGCAACCGAACGTTTCAGTAGACCACCTTCAAGATATACCGAAGCTTCTTTAGTAAAAAAACTAGAAGAATTAGGTATTGGGCGACCTTCAACGTATGCTCCAACTATCTCAACCATCATCAATAGAAATTATGTTGAAAAAGGGAGTTTTGAAGGAACAGAAAGAAAGTATACCCAATTAATAGTAAAAAATGGCGAACTTAAATCTGCTCACTTAAAAGAAACATTTGGTTCTGATAAAGGAAAATTAGTACCAACAGATATCGGTGGAATTGTAAACGACTTCTTAGTTAAAAACTTTGAAACTATTTTAGATTACAATTTCACAGCTAAAGTGGAACAAGATTTTGACGAAATAGCCGAAGGAAAAGAAGATTGGAGTAAAATGATGCGTGATTTTTACAATCATTTTCACCCGATTGTATCCAATGTTGAAAACAATGCCGAAAGAGAAACAGGCGAGCGTATATTAGGTAAAGACCCGAAAACAGGGAAACAAGTAAGTGTAAGATTAGGGAAATTTGGTCCAATGGCACAAATAGGAGAAGCTGATGATACCGAAAAACAATTTGCAAGCTTACGGGCAGACCAAAACATAAGCACTATTACACTAGAGGAAACACTAAATCTTTTTTTACTACCTAAAATAGTAGGCGAACTTGACGGTGAAACCATTGAAGTAAACAATGGTAGATTTGGACCCTATGTACGTTTTGGAAAACAATTTATTTCATTAGCAAAAGGAGAAGACCCACTAGATGTAACCTTGGAACGTGCCAAAGAATTAATTGGTGAAAAGCAACAAGCTGATGCGCCAATTGGGACCTATAACAATCTACCCGTACAAAAAGGAGTAGGTCGTTTTGGACCTTTTATCAAGTGGAATGGTTTGTTTATTAATGTAAATAAGAAATACAATTTTGATCAACTTTCACAATCAGATTTAAACGAACTTATCGAAGAAAAAATTCAAAAAGACATTGACAAAGTTATTCATGATTGGCCAGCCGAAGGTATACGAGTAGAAAAAGCACGTTGGGGAAAATCTGTCATTCTAAAAGGCAAAATCAAAATCGAATTGAGTAAAGATGTAGATGTTGCCAAATTATCTTTGGAACAAATTAAAGAAATACTAGATAAAAAAACACCTGCAAAGAAAGCAACAGCAAAAAAAACAACTACTAAAAAGAAATAACCTTTTATGGCTTTTGAATTTTTACAACCCGTTTCAGAAAACATAGTAAACTATGTAGAAAATTTGTCCAATCAAACGTTAGGCAAAAAGGTTGTAATGCATACTAGCACCGACTTTCCAAATCTAGATTTATGTAGTCTGGCGCTAATTTGTGTAAATGAAAATAGAGGAGCTTTATTAGAAAATGAAAATTTTGATTTTGATACTTTTAGAAAACAATTTTACAATTTATACCCAGGAAATTGGCAAAAAGGCATAGCAGATTTAGGTGATGTGGTAGCTGGTGAATCAATAGCTGACACCTATTTTGTAGTTAAAACAATTTGCGAGGCCTTGATTAAGAAAAAAATCATACCTATTATCATTGGAGGCTCACAAGACATAACATTTGCCATGTACAGAGCGTATGACAACTTAGAGCAAATGGTTAATTTAGTAGCTATAGACAATCAATTTGATTTTGCCAAAGAAAAAGGTACTGAAGCGAACGGCTATTTATCAAAAATAATTGTGGAAGAGCCTACCAATCTATTCAATTACAGTAATATTGGTTATCAGACCTATTACAATTCACAAGAAGAAATTGATTTAGCAGAAAAATTATACTTTGATGCCTTTCGATTAGGCGAAATAATAAAAAATCCTGCGGTTGTAGAACCTGTTTTCAGAGATGCTGATTTAATTAGTTTAGACTTACAAGCCATTAAAAGTTCTGAATCAGGAAATTCGTTTACTTTTTTTCCTAACGGATTTGACGGAAGAGAAATATGTTTGCTAGCTCGGTATGCAGGAATCAGTGATAAAGTAAGTGCTTTTGGTATTTTTAACCACATGTATAGCGCGAACGAGTTTCATCTCATTGCACAAATTATTTGGTATTTTATAGAAGGGCATCATTATCGCTCATTGGAATATCCTTTTGAAGACAAATCCAATTATTTAAAATACATTGTTTTAGTTGAAGAAGAAGAATTAGTTTTTTATAAAAGTAATCGATCTGAAAGATGGTGGATAGAAATTAGTATAAAAAACAAATACAATAAAACAACAAATCATACGTTATTACCTTGTACACATGAGGATTACTTAGCTGCTTGTCAAGATGAAATACCTGAAAGATGGTGGAAAGCTCATCGAAAAAGCTATTTATAAACTCGATAAATGTGTTA
>NZ_CALFIG010000311.1 GCF_937876455.1 uncultured Flavobacterium sp. | reverse complement strand
GAAGGGATACGTATGCGCTGAGGTAAATTTTCAACCTCCAACTCTACGCCTAATTCATCAAATTTTGGATCTGCTAACTCCCCTAATTTTTGAATCATTCCCAGTACAAATAAAAAACTAAAAAGTTTTACAAAGTTCATGTTCGTTCTCCTTCTTTTAAGGTATTTTTTTTAAATAAAAGTTTAACGCTTCGTCTGTATTTCCTAATTTTTCAAAACACTTACCAATACGTAATAAACTATACGATGTAGGATCGTCTAATTCCATGGTAATGGTGTAGCATTCAATAGCTTCTTGGTAACGTTCTAATTTTTCAAGCGATTTAGCTTTTTCTAAATAAGCACCTAAAAAGCCTTCGTCAATTAGACAAGCATAATCAAATGCCCAAACGGCTTTTTCATAATTTTTTAAAGCATAATATTGGCGACCTAACTGGTGCCAAGCCACTTCGCTGTATGGGTTATGATTGATGAATTTTTCTAAATATACGATTGCTTCAGCATTTTGATCTAAGAAATCAAAACAATATACCACATTATAAAGTGCCGAATAATCTTCATCATCTTGTTCTAAACATTTGATAAAGTTTTCTTTGGCTAATTCTAAATTGTCCATGAATAAGTATTCCATGCCTATCATAGAATATACATCTGCTTCATCATCTGTATATTTTAAAGCAAGATTTAAATTTTCAATGGCTTTATCGTGTTGGTCTCTTTTCGAACAAATATTGGCTCTTTGAATAAAGATTTCTTCGTTAGTGGGTTCTAAAGCATATAAGTCATTTAATAGTTTTTCTGCTTGATCTAGTTTATCTTCATAAATCAGCATTTCTACCTGAACTAATTTTAACCCAGACGATTTTGGATGTTGTTCTAACCCTAGTTTTAACGCTTTTTTTGCTAAATTCATTCGACCTGTATCCATATAATGCAGGATAATGTCTTCAAATTCTTCTGAGTCAAAGAAAAAAACTTTATTGGTCTTTAGCATTGATTCAAACTTCGAAAGTGACAGGCTATTTTCTTCTTCATCATGACTCATATTCATAGCAATTCGAGTTTAGTATTAATAGTACTAAAAGTAACTATTTAATGTTGCGCAATTTCCTTGCCAATTATTTGTTTTGAACAATTTAATTAACAAAGGAATAGCTAAAAAAAGCAAGAATGATTACCGTTTTAGCTCTTCTTGTACTTCATTGAGCACATCTAGTAGTAAAGTGCAACCTTCTTCAATTTCTTCATTTGAAACGGTAAGTGGAGGAGTGATTCTGATGGCGCATCCTTCAAAAAGCAGCCAAAATAAGATTAAACCTCTTTTGTGACAACGTAAAATGACTTCGTTTGTGATTTCTGGACTATCAGTCATGGCGGCAAGCATTAAGCCTCTGCCTCGTATTTCTTTGATTAACGAATGCTGTAGTAACTTTCTAACTAATTGTTCTTTTTCTAACGTTTCTGCCATTAAATTGGTTTCGGTTACCTCTTGAAGGGTAGCTAAACAGGCAGCCGCAATGACAGGATGTCCGCCAAAGGTAGTAATGTGTCCAAGTTTTGGATCATGACTTAGTAAATCCATCATTTTTTCGGAGGCTGTAAATGCCCCTACAGGCATGCCGCCTCCCATGCCTTTCCCCATAACCACTACATCTGGAATGACATCGTAATTTTCAAATCCGAAAAGTTTTCCTGTACGACCAAATCCAGGTTGAATTTCGTCTAGTATCATGATAGCGCCTACTTCGTCACAGCGTTGTCTTATTTTTTTTAAAAAATCATTTTCAGGCTGAATGAATCCTGCACCACCTTGAATAGATTCTAAAATAATACCCGCTGTCTTAGTTGTAATTTTTGCTATGTCTGCTTCATTGTTGAAGGTAATAAAATCAACATCGGGAATTAAAGGTCTAAATATTTGTTTGCGTTCTTCAAAACCCATCACACTCATACTGCCCATCGTATTACCATGATAAGCATTAAAACAAGAAATTAATTGGCTTCTGCCTGTTACCCTGCGCGCTAATTTTAAGGCGCCTTCTGTTGCCTCTGTTCCTGAATTAACTAAATAGGTTTTCGTTAAGGGATAGGGCATATGTTGCGCCAATAGCTTACAAAATTCCGTAGCGGGGTGTTGGGCATATTCACCATATACCATCACGTGTGAATATTTATCTAACTGATTTTTTATAGCTTCATTTACTCTTGGATGTTGATGTCCTAAGCTACAAGCCGATACACCTGCTACAAAATCTAAATAACGGTTGCCATCTGTGTCATAAATGTAGCTTCCTTTAGCATGAGAAATTTCAATAGCTAATGGATGTGGTGATGTTTGCGCTTGATAGGTGAAGAAATCGTTTAACATTGTTTTTAATTGCGAAATGTATACTTACTTTTTATTTTTCACTTTTGTATTCTGGCTTTTTTCACTGCTTTTTTTACCGTATTCTTTCGTTTCTTGTAAAACTTTCATCGGTTTTGCCGTTTCTTTTTTAGCAGTGTTTTCTTTTATTTTGGCATCTACTGCTTTTTCATCTTCTGGAAATAGATCATCTTTTGTGTTTATTTTTTCATCTATTCGCCATATAAAGCCTCTTAGTTTTCTAGCATTTTCTGGGTATTCTTTATCGGGGTACGTATCACTTTGGATGTTTTTAAAAGAAGTTAATTCGACAATTTTATTGTCCTCAAGTTTCATGTTTATACTACTCGAAACACCTTTGTCTATCCCTACTAAATCGTTATTTTCATCATACATATAGTAGATTTTTTCCGTATTTTTTATGACATCTACTTCGTAGAGCTTATTGTCTTTTACTTTGCCATACAAAAATTGGCCTTTTACTTGATTATAGCCTGTTCCTATCGTGTCTTTTTCTACTAAAAAGGCATTGTTAAGGACTTTGATTGAATCCAATTGTTCAGTTTTGTTATTACCTATTAAATGAATTTCATCACCTGTCATTTGATTTGAATTGTTCCAAATTACAGGTTTTCCAATAAGTTTTGTTAATGCCGTTTTATTGTTTGAATGAATAGAATCACATTTTCCACTCATATCTGACTTGTAAAATCTAACATTGTTGAAAGCTCTAATCGTGCGATCTTCAGCAGGTCCGGTTATCAATATTTTTTTACCGTGTAGATGTAAAGAATCTTTACTTTTTTTATCTATTAATGTGGAAACCAATGCATGTTTCGTAATAAACATGGAATCTTTTTTTACACCTCCTATGTTTCGATAAACTTCGGCATAATGACCTCTTGCAATTAAATTATTGACAGTGTCTGTAATTTTAACATTATTGGTAGCTTTAGAAAAATTCTTTTTTCGGTCATAGTCTATAATGTCGCCTTCTATTTTTCTATTGTTATAGGTTATATTAGATTTGTCTTTTAATTTACCCACATCATTTTTAGTATCATAAAAACCATTTTCGGTATAAATTACATCGTTTTTACTGGTAATTGTAGAAGGACCAAACACATAAGCATGGCCTGAATTATCATAAAAATCCAAGTTGTTTGTTTTTATAACGCATTGAGGATTAGTTACGGTTACGGCTGTTTTAAAGGTGTATTTTTTTTGATCGACATAGTACCTGCCAGATTTACTCTTTAAAACGTTTTCTTTGTTATAAATGGTTCCATAACTTCTGTAAAAGGCTTGTTGAATACTTCTGTCAAAAAAAACAGTATCTGTTACTAAATGCGAATCAGGAGAACGCATACTGACATCGCCTGTGGCATAAGCCTCTAGTGTTTTTCCGTTGTATTCAGCATAGCGACTCGTCATGACGATACTATCGCCTTGGCTTAATCGAACGTTTCCAAAGGCTTTTACATAATCTTCATCAGTAAAATGATAGGCTTTATTACAATTAATCAATACCCCTTTGTGTTCCACTTGTACATTACCTGTAAAAATAATGGCACCTGGAATTTCTACTTGATTTTTATCAATAAAATCAGAATGTAAAATTTTAATAGCATTAGGATTCACTAATGTGATTGCTTCTTTCTTTATTTGACTATTTCCTTTTAATATTGAAAATAGTATTATAAATAAATAGATTGGGTTGTTCAAATTTTTTTTTTTTCAAATTTATGAAAAATTAAAAAATGATTTTTGAATATTATTGAAAAGTTTAATTTTTTTCTATTTTACTTTTTAATTCATGGATTCTATCAGATACTAGTTTATTGTACTCTTCAATTGTTACAATTTTTCCTTTTTCTGGTTTTTGGATTTTTATGGGATAATCAACATAAATTATTTTCGAAAGTTTTAAGGTGCAAAAATTATCAGTTAGTTCAATAATTAATCCAGGTAATCCTCCATATCCTTTTGGACCGTAAGATAATGAAATAGTTGGATCATACCATGCAATAGTTGTTGTTTTTAAATTGCCTTTTAGTTCATCTATGTAAGCTTTATAGCATATTCTATTATCTATAATTTTACTTTCATTTGTTAATTTCCATAGATTATTAAAATCTCTCACAATTATAAATTCATCATTCTCAAAAATTTTCGATTTTTCTGTTCTTGATAAAACAATTTTACTGTAATTTAAATAAAATTTCTCAATTTGTGATCCTAAATAAAAATTTTCAAATGCATGAAGACCAAAATCATCTTTTTTATCATTTTTTATAATTTTTGCTAATGAATCATTAAATTCAATGCTAACAAAATTATTTTTTAAATAATTTTCATCAATTTGAGATAGACCTTGAAAGCGTTTTATATTTTTATTAAACATTAATGTATCCAGTGATACTACATTATATTGAAGAATACCATTATTCTGTCCTCGTAATTGAAAACAAAATAATGGTATTAAAATGATTGTACTAATTTTTATGGCCATACAGCATTACCCATTTTGCACATGCTTTCTAAACCACTTGCAAAACTATGCGCTTCAGCTACTGAGAAACCTTCATTTGCATTTAATTCAACAAACCATGCAATATAAACCCAGTCACAGGTGCCAAAATGAACTTTCTCATCACTATTTTGAGAAATTGATTTTTCCTGTATTGATTCAAATTTAGAAATTGTTAATTCTCCATAATTTTTTTCCATCAACACTTCTTTTCTGTTTTCATCAATAATTTTTGGATTTTTGTTTGCAAAAGCAAAAGTGCTTACAGTACAAATAGCCATAAAGCTAAAAAAGATTTTTTTCATAATATGTTATTTTATAAAATTAATATTACAATTTTACTTAATATTAGCATAAACAAATCAAAAAATAAATTACTATTTTTTGTTAAAAAATTACTATTTTTGAAAAAAAAACAAACTTATGCTTATTGGAAATAAATTAAGAGGTTTAAGAGTTGAAAAAGGACTTACAATTAGTCAGATGGCAGATCGTTTAGAAATGTCTGAACCAACCTATC
>NZ_CALFIG010000310.1 GCF_937876455.1 uncultured Flavobacterium sp. | reverse complement strand
TGCTATGCAAAAACCTAAACAATTTTTTGGTGCAGCTCGTAAAGTAGAATACGGGGGATCTTTAACCATTTTAGCAACGGCCTTAATTGATACCGGCAGCAAAATGGATGAAGTGATCTTTGAAGAATTTAAAGGAACGGGCAATATGGAATTACAATTAGATAGACGAATTGCAAATAAACGAATCTTCCCAGCTATTGATTTAGTATCATCAAGCACAAGAAGAGATGATTTATTATTAGATGAAAAAACAATTCAACGCATGTGGATTTTAAGAAAATATTTAGCAGATATGAACCCTGTTGAATCGATGGAATTCATTGAGTCTAGAATTAAAGGTACTCGAAATAACGAAGAGTTTTTGATTTCGATGAATGATTAAACCGAATTATAATATGCACAAAAAAAGCGACCAATTTTAATTGGTCGCTTTTTTTTATTTTATATAATGTGTAATTAATTAACAACTATTTTTTTTGTTAATGTACCTTTATTATTTCTTAATTCAATGAGATAAAAACCTTGAGGCAAATTAGTGATTTCAAAAATATTTTCTATAAATAATGGTTTTTCAATTTCTCTAATTACTTGTCCATGTATGGTCATTATCCGTACATTTAATATAGCTTCTGTCGTTTCTATTGAAACTACTCCATTATTAGTTGGGTTTGGATAAATAGCTACCATTTCAGAATTTAAATAGTTTTGCGCAGATAAAAAATTCCATCTATCTTGTGCAATAGGTCCTCCCCAAATTAAAGTAGCTAAATATGGATTATCTATAAAAGGATTTCTGTTTCCTTGTGCATAAGCATTACTAGAATTTCCATGATAGGTATTTCTGTTGTCTTCATATTGCGAAACAGGATCATCTGCATTCCATTGAAGAAAAAGTTGAAGCATGTTGCTGTCACTAGCTACAGTAGCACCTGTTCCTACATTGATGGGTAAGCACTGCGAATCATATCTTAGGTACATATACATCATCATTCTGGCTACATCACCTTTCCATTCATCACCAGGATACCAGCCACCTGTTACATTTCCTGAATTACCAGTTCCTGCAGCAAATTTTGAATTTCCTCTGTTGGCATTTCTATCTACATCTGCAGAACGAATATGATGCGCGTCTTCTCCAGCATCACTATCTGCAGAAGTTAAGGCTCCATCAACTAAAGCAGGTGTACCTAATGATTTTGCATATACGTGTTCTCTGTTCCATTCACAACTATTAGCCCCACCATTACTATTTATATTTCTTTCTCTGTGATCGTTGTCGTCTGAAGTAGAAGTTGGACAAGTATTAGCACTAAATCCATATACTAATAACACATTATTAGAATTGGTTGGGTTCAGGTCCGTAGCTTGAGAGGCATTCCAATCTTCAGAATAAGTTAAAAATTTTGTATGTGTAGTAGTTATTTTATTGGCTAATGCATTTTTTAAAGCTGTACCTGTAAGAGTCCAGTTAAATCCATTATAATAAGGATTTGCAGGCGCACCACTTTGACCTAAAACAAGTAAAGTTAAATGCAAAGCAATAATTGTAAAAGTAATTTTTTTCATTGTATAAACTAATTATTTTTTTCGTTCTAATAAAGCCATATAGAATCCATCAAATCCTGATTCATGAGCTAATATCTTTTTGTCTTCAACAAATATAAAATTTTTTCCCATTTCTGTTGTTAAAAATTTTTCTACTTGCTCTTGATTTTCAGAAGGTAGAATACTACAAGTGGCATAGACAAGTTTACCTCCTGGTTTTACTATTTTAGAATAATTTTCAAGAACTTCTTGTTGTGTTTTTTTTATATTTTCAATAAATTCAGGTTGTAATTTCCATTTACTATCAGGATTTCTTTTTAATACACCTAGTCCGCTACAAGGCGCATCAATAAGTACTCTATCTGCTTTTTCGTGTAGTTTTTTAATTGTTTTTGTGCTTTCTATTACCCTACAGTCAATATTGTGTACCCCATTTCTTTTGGCGCGTAATTTTAATTGTTTTAATTTACTTTCATATAAGTCCATAGCAATAATTTGGCCTTTATTCTCAAGTAAACTTGCGATATGTAAAGTTTTACCTCCTGCACCCGCACAGGCATCAACTACACGCATTCCTGGTTGAATATCTAAAAAACGAGCCACTAATTGTGACGAGGCATCTTGTACTTCAAATAAACCATTTTTAAAAGCATCTGTCATGAAAACATTTGCACGTTCTTTTAAAATTAGTGCATCTGGATATTCTTTCAAGGTTTCGGTTTCAATGTCTAACGTATTAAGAAGCTCTTGTAATTTTTGTGGTGTTGTTTTTAATGTATTTACACGTAAAATAACTCGAGCTTGTTCGTTTTGAGCTTTAATTTCTTTTTCCCAAATGTCATCCCCTAATTCTTTACTGCAAATTTCATCCATCCAATCTGGAATAGATTCTCTAATACTTCTATTTTTTGATAATTCATCAAATTTTCCTTTAATTCTTCTTACAGGAGTTTGTTCAAAATATTTCCAGTCGGGGAGTGTATATCCTCTTAAAACCGCCCAAATAGCAAACAAACGCCATACATAATCTCTAGTAAAAGGTTCTTTAGCTTCTGCAATTTCGGCATATAAACGCTTCCATCTAACAATATCATAAATAGTTTCTGCAACAAATTTTCTATCGTTGCTTCCCCAACGCTTGTCAAGTTTTAAAGCTCTGGCTACTACTTTGTCAGCATATTCTTTTTCGTTAAAAATAGCTAATAATGCGTCAATAACCGCAAAACTTATGTTTCTGTGAAATCTCATGAGTATAATAAAAAATGCTGGCAAAGATAATGAAATATAGTCTAAGATAATGGAATAAAGAGTTATTTTAATTTTCTGTATATTAGCCGTACTATACTTAGTATTTTATGAAATCGCCATTAATAAAAAGTTTGTGCAAGCAATTGAAATTCATTGAACACGAATGAAAACAACCAAATTGTGAGATAAACACAGATAAATAAAAAGGCGATAATATATATGACCTTTTACAAATAATATTTTACATATATGAAAATAATTTATTTTTTGTTGTTAGTTGTAATTTCATGTAAACCTTTACAACTGGTTAAAAATGCACAAACAGTAGTTTTGGAAAGGACAAGTATCCGAGCTATTCATATTCAAAATGACACGTTATGGTTTGGTGGGAGTGCTGGCAAAATGGGTTGGATTAATTTTGATAGAAATGAAAAAGCGATATATAAAAATCAATTTACAGAAGCCGAATTAAGAAGTGCTTCATTTTATAATAGTACATTTTATGTGTTAAATGTTGCAAACCCTGCACATATAGTTGGTCTGTCGAATTTAGGAGTACAAAAAAACTATTATTTGGAAAATAATGAAAAGGTATTTTATGATAGTATGTATATTGATGCAAAAGGCTTTGGAGTGGCTATTGGAGATCCAACGTCTAATTGTTTGTCTGTTTTAGTCACTACAAATGGGGGAGCAGAGTGGCAACAAATTCCATGTGGACAATTGCCTGAAGTTATGGAAGGTGAAGCAGCATTTGCAGCAAGTAACACCAATGTTAAATTAATTGATAATACGATATTTATAGTATCAGGTGGGAAAAAATCTAGACTTTTTAAAAGTATTGATAAAGGTAAAACATGGAACGTTTTTGACACACCAATACTACAGGGAAAACAAATGACAGGCGCATTTTCCATGGATTTTTATGATTCTAAAGTAGGCATGCTTGTAGGTGGTAACTATGAAGACCAGCAAAATAATGAAGCAAATAAAGCTATTACTTTTGATGGTGGAAAAACATGGAAGTTAGTTGCAAATAAGGAAGCTTTTGGATATGCGTCATGTGTGCAATTTGTACCTAGAAAAAAAGGAAAAGAGTTATTTGTGTGTGGTACTTCAGGGGTGTATTTTTCAAAAGATTTTGGTGTTACATGGAAAAAAATCCTTGATGATAACGATTATTATACGTTACGCATCAAGGATTCTAAGACCTTGTTTTTAGCAGGAAAAAACAAAGTAACTAAACTAACCTTAAATTAATCTCTAGGTGGTGGAGGTGGACCTTTTCGATCTTTTAATTTATTCAATAATTTTCTATGAAATTCTTGTTCGGCACGTTCTAAAGCAACAACTTTATCTGCACCAATAATTGGTATTAATTCTGTGCGCATTTTTTTCTTTAAGGTCATGATTTCAGCTTCAGCATGTTCGGCTTCTTCAATTTGTTTAAGTGCTTCTTCGTCTGTTAACTCTTTTTTCTTTAATCGCAATTTTATTTGGCGTTCTTTCAAGTCCATTATTTTAGTATCGTACTTGTTATAGACTGGCCAAAATTTTTCAGCTTCTTCAGGAGTTAAGCTTAATTTTTGAGAGATAAATGCAATTTTTAAGCCTCTAATTTTTTCTTTTTTCTCTTTAAAATCTTGAGAAAATCCCCAATTTGCAATAAATAAAAACAGGAATAAATATAAAAATTTGGTTTTCATATATGTAAATTTAAACTTTAATTAATAATTTATATGTTGTTGTAAATCAATTCGTTTTCTAAATCTTCTATTTCTGAATCTTGTAATAAAACACCCACTTCATACGTTGATAGTTCATCGGCATGAATCTCTAAATACTCTTTAGCTGCTTCGTTAGTTTGTTTTACTTCTTGAGTATGATAAAAAATGGGTAACATAATAGATAATAGAAACAATGCAGCTATGCCTGAAACCCAATATTTGTTAACAGACAATTTAAAAATGGGTGTTTCTTTAAACTGTAATTTACTGTATAAACGTGTTTCAAATTCTGTAAAATATGCATCAGGAAGATTAAAACCTGCAGTAGAAGGTACGAACTCTAGAATAGAATCAGTATCTAATTTAGCCTCTAATCTAGTTGAAAAAGTCTCAAAATAATTGTCTGGTATTTTGAATCCTTGTTTTATATGTTTTGAATTATGTTTCATTTCCTTGATTAATGGAATTTTATAATTAGATAGCAGTTTTTTAAAAAAGTTTAATCTTGTTTTAAAAATTCTTCAATTTTTTTTACGGCATGGTGGTAACTTGCTTTTAAAGCACCTACACTTGTTTCTAGAATTTCACTCATGAATTCATATTTCATTTCTTGAAAATATTTCATTTTAAATACTAATTGTTGTTTTTCAGGTAAAAGAGCAATTGCTTTTTGTAATTTTAGTTGGATAGCTTCACCTTCAAAATATACGTCACTTTCTAATTTCTGTATTGTTTTTGATTGTAATTCTTCATTCGATATACCTTGTTTTTTAGCTCGTTGCTGTATAAAAGACAAGGCTTCATTGGTAGCAATTCTATACATCCAAGAATATAATTTACTTTCTCCTTTAAATTGCTGAATGTTGGCAAATACTTTTATAAATGTGTTTTGCAATACATCATCAGTGTCATCATGATTCAAAACAATAGCCCTGATATGATAATACAAAGGCTTCTGATATTCTTGCACTAACTTTTTAAAGGCTGCTTGTTGTGTCTTTGGGTGACATAAATCTACTATGAATTGCTTTTCTTGCTCCACAAATTTCTTTTTAAATTATTTGACTAAAGATACTTAAAAAGGTTTAATGAATAGGAATAAAATATGAAATTATGTAAGTTTGCTTGAAATATAAAGAGAGATGATTCAAACCGTAATTTTTGATATGGATGGCGTAATAGTAGATACTGAACCTGTTCATTATTTTGCTTATCAGCAACATTTTAAACAATTAGGAATTCAAGTTTCGGATGAAATGTACGCTACGTTTACAGGAAATTCAACCAAAAACGTATATCAAAAATTAATCGATCACTTTGAAATTCAAATCCCTTTAGATGAGCTGGTTATAACTAAACGAAACTTATTTAATAATGCATTTGACACTAAAAAAGATTTGTTTTTACTTGAAGGAGTCGAAAAGTTAATTGATCAGTTATTTAATGAGGGAAAACAATTAATTCTGGCTTCATCTTCCGCTAAAGTAACTATTGACAGAGTATTTACTAGATTTAATTTGCATCGCTATTTTACACATATCGTTTCTGGAGAAGATTTCCCTCAATCTAAACCACATCCAGCTATATTTGAAGAAGCTGCACGATTATCAGGCGTGACAAAAGATGAGTGTCTTGTTATAGAAGACAGTACAAATGGAATACTAGCTGCAAAAGCGGCTGGTTTATTTTGTGTGGGATACAGAAGTGTAAATTCTAAAAAACAGCAATATGAATTAGCTGATTTAGTTGTAGATAAATTTGATGACTTAAAAATTAATTTTTAACCTACCGCTTTTTTATACGTTTCTAGGCATTTTATTCTTGCTAATTTATGATCTACAATAGGCTGTGGATAAACGGAAGTATTCCATTCGGGCACCCATTTTTTAATGTAGGCATAATCTTTATCAAATTTTTTTATTTGCTCTGCAGGATTAAATATTCTAAAATAAGGCGCGGCATCTACACCACTGCCTGCGGCCCATTGCCAATTACCCACATTGCTGGCTTGTTCATAATCTAATAGTTTTGAAGCAAAATAGGTTTCGCCCCATTTCCAATCAATTAATAGATGTTTACACAAAAAGCTAGCCACTATCATGCGTACTCTGTTGTGCATATGCCCCGTAGCGTTTAACTCTCGCATGCCTGCATCAACAATAGGATAACCTGTTTTTCCTTCGCACCACATTTGAAATGCTATTTCGTCATTGTTCCATTCAATAGCATCATATTTTGGTTTAAAACTCTTGGTAATTGTATGTGGAAAATGCCAAAGAATTTGCATAAAAAATTCACGCCAAATCAATTCGTTTAGAAAAGTTTCGTTTGCAAATCCAGAAGCAAAGTGCGCCAGTTTTCGAATGCTAATCGTACCAAAACGCAAATGAATACCAAGTAAAGACGTGCCTTTTAATGCTGGAAAATTTCTAGTTTTTTCATAATTTTCTACCAGTTGAGTTGAAATATCAAAGTGAGGCAATACAATTTTACTAGCTTCAAATCCAATTGCTTCAAGTGATAAAAAAGGATATTGATGCTTACATAATTTATGTACTAAATCTTCTGAAGGATAAGGCACATAGTTCTTTTCTCTGTAACTAGCTTTCCATTTTTTTGAATAAGGTGTGTATACAACATACGGACTTCCGTCGTCTTTTACAATTTCAGATTTCTCAAAAATGACTTGATCTTTGCATGTTTTAAAAAGTATTCCCTTAGATTGTAATAAATCATTGATCGATTTATCTCTTTTTCGTGCTGCTGGTTCATAATCATGATTGCAATACACAGACGAAATGGAATGTGTTGCAATAAGTTCTTTAAAAACAGAAATCGGTTCGCCATAAAAAACAGCTAAATTTTTATTTATTTTTTGTAAAGCTTCTTGAATTGCATGTAGTTGTTGCCAAATAAAAGTAACACGAGCATCATTTTTATCTAAGTTTGTTAAAATATAAGTGTCAAAAATAAAAATAGGAAGTACTGCATCATTTTCATTAAGAGCATGAAAAAGCGCTGCGTTATCTTCTAATCGTAAATCTCTTCTAAACCAAAAAATTGTCATTAATGTAATTCTCCGAAAAGTTCATATAATTTTCTTCTTCTATAAATAAATATCTCTTCTAATTTAGGTTTTACTAGAAAAGGATGTACAAGTCGCCCCAAAAGGCCAAAAGGTACTTTGTAGTCAATAATATCTTCCATTTCCACTCCGCCTTCAATTTCTTTAATAAAATGCTTGTGATGCCAAAAAGAATAAGGTCCAAAACGTTGTTCGTCTACAAAATAGTCGCCTTCTACAACATGTGTAATCTCAGTAATCCATTTCGCTTTTATACCAAAAATAGGTGTTACTATGTATTGTATTATTTGTCCTGGAAACATTTTTCTGTCTGCCCCACATAAAATATCAAAACTCATATAGTCTGGCGTAATGGTTTTTAAGTTTTTTGGACTAGAAAGAAATTCCCAAGCTTGCTCTTTTGTTATAGGTAATTTTTGTGTGGTTTGTAATCTATAGATCTTCATTTATGGTAAGAAAATTTAGTATTAATAACTTTTATTTATGATTCTTTAAGTCTACAAATATACTAAAATGTTTAATAAATATTATAAAGAGTTAAACAATAATATTTTTCACGTATATGTTTGTATTGTTTAAAATACTAATTTTGTGTTTTAATCCAACAATAACTTTATGAAAAAAAATATAGTATTAATAATGGTCTTGGTATCATTTACTAGTTTCGGTCAAATTAAAATACCACAAGCTAGTCCCGTTTCAAAAATTGAACAAGTAGTAGGATTAACAACTGTCTCTGTTTCCTATTCTCGCCCAAGTGCAAAGGGAAGGTTAGTGTATGGAGAATTAGTTCCGTTTGGAAAAAACTGGCGAACAGGAGCAAATGAAAATACCACTATTACATTTTCAGAAGATGTATTGATTGCAAATAAACCTTTGTTAAAAGGAAAATATGCATTATTTACCACTCCAAGAGCAGATTCGTGGGATTTTATTTTTTATAAAGAAACTACAAATTGGGGATTGCCAGAAGTATGGGATGAAGCAAATGTAGCTTTACGTGTTACTGTTTCGCCTGAATCGCTTTCAAAATCTATTGAAACTTTTACTATTTCAATAAATAATGTCACAACTGATTCTGCAACACTCGATTTGTCTTGGGAGAAAACAATGGTTTCTTTACGAATTGAAGTACCAACTCAAAAAGTGGTTTTAAAAACTATTGAACAGGTTTTAAGTGGTCCTACTGCAAATGATTATTTTACCTGTGCACAATATTATTACCAGACAAATAACGATTTAGTTAAAGCATTAGAATGGGTTAATAAAGCTATAAATACAACGAAAGAAGTAGAAGTTCCTTTTTGGTATTATAGATTAAAATCTTTAATTCAGTTTAAATTAGGCGATAAAAAAGGTGCCATAGATTCGGCTAAAATTTCGTTGGAAGGGGCTACAAAAGCTAATAATCAAGATTATATAAAGCAAAATACAGATAGTATTACTGCTTGGTCTAAATAATTATATGCTTTTTAAAGCATTAATAAAACCATCAATATCTTCTTTTGTGTTGAAATGACTAAAAGATATACGTATTGATGGTTTTTTTAATTGTTCTTCTGTTAAAAATTCAGCTAAAACATGTGAAGGCCTTGGACTTCCACTTTGGCATGCACTTCCTCTAGATACTGCAATTCCTTTTAAATCTAAATGGAATAATAACATAGCAGTTTTATCTTCAGAAAAAGGTAAGTTTATATTGAGTATGTTATAAAAAGTATCCTCACCATTTATCCTAATATCTTCGAAACTTTGCTTTAATTCGCTTACACAGTAGTTTTTTATTTCCGAAATATATTTCTTGTGTTCGTCTAATTCAATATGTGCCAATTCAAATGCTTTAGCCATTCCCGCAATTTGATGCGTAGCTTCAGTTCCAGCGCGTAATCCTTTTTCTTGTTCGCCTCCAACGAACATAGGTTCTAAAGAAATGTTTTTTGAAATATAAGCAAAGCCAATCCCCTTAGGCCCATGAAATTTATGTGCACTTGCTACTGCAAAATCTATAGTGGTTTGTTGTAAATCAATTTTTAGTTTTCCCATTGTTTGCACTGTATCACAATGAAAAAGAACTTGATTTTTTTTGCAAAGGAGGTTGACCTTTTCAATATCTAATTGGGTTCCTATTTCGTTATTAACATGCATCAAACTTACAACTGTTTTGATTGATTTTTCCAATGTATTTTCCAAGTAATTTAAATCTAAATTACCTGAAGGTAAAACGGGGATATATTCTAGTTCTATTTGATACTCTTTTGCTAATTTTTGACACGTGTATAAAGTAGCATGATGTTCTAATTTGCTGGTAACAATTCGTTTAATGTTATGGTTTTTTATTAATTCGGATAAAATCCAATTGGTAGCTTCAGTAGCGTTACTCGTAAAAATGATTTCTTGAGACGAACAATTTAAGTAGTGTGCAATAGTTTTTCGAGCTGATTCAATAATCGTTTTTGCGCTTCTCCCAAAAGAATGTGTAGAGGAAGGGTTTCCAAAATCTTGCTCTAGCACTTCAATCATGGTATGAATTACTTCTTTTCGTAGTGGGGTAGTAGCTGCGTTATCTAAATATATTTTTTCCATGTAGTAATACAATACTTATCAAATAAATTAATTCTGTTTAATATATAATTCCATTGCTCCCAGTCCGTATTTACTGTAATTAGCTTCCTGTGTGCTAATGTTTTCATACCGTTTAACCAAATATTCTAGTTCTGATTTTAACACACCTTCACCAATACCATGTATCAAAACCACCCTAGAATAACGCTTTGAAATAGCAAAATCTAAAGCACGTTTTGCTTCATTCAATTGGATGGTAAGTTTATCAAAATTAGTTAAATTTTTAGATGCTTTTGCAATAATTTTTTCTAAATGTAAATCGACTTCAAAAATAGGCTGCTCTTTTTTAGAATAGCGAACTAAGGGCGCTCCTTTCTTTTTTGCAGGTTCTTTTTCGGCTAAAACCAAATCTATACTTCTATTAAAATTTAGTTCAGGAGCATTCTTAGTAATCGTGACAAGCTCATTAGGTAAATATTCTAATACAAAACCATCAAGCGTTTCAATTTGTACATACGCAGCATTAAAGCCAACTACTTTTCCTTCAAGTGAATCGTCTAAAACCAATACGTTATCTCCAATGTTAACTAATTTTTGCATACTATTTTAGTTTGACACCAAAATTATAAAAATCAAAACGATTATGGAGATTATTAGTTAATTATTATATGGTTTAAAAAAAATATGTAAGTTTGAAAAAAAATGGACATGAAAGTAGCGCTGATTGATAATTATGATAGTTTTACCTATAATTTAGTACATTATTTAGAAGATTTAGGGGCAGAAGTTACCGTGTTTAGAAATGATGCATTTGAAATAGAAGAATTAGAAAAATTTACTAAAATAATGTTATCTCCAGGCCCTGGTTTGCCAAGTGATGCAGGTTTGTTAAAGCAAGTAATTACAACCTATTCTTCTTCAAAAGATATATTTGGTGTCTGTTTAGGCTTACAAGCTATTGCTGAAGTTTTTGGCGGAACCTTGCTTAACTTACAGCATGTTTTTCATGGTGTTGCTTCTGAAATTGAACAATGTAATGAAGATTATATATTTGAAGGTATTCCACGTCAATTTGTAGTGGGACGTTACCATTCTTGGGTAGTAGATAAAACAAATCTTCCTGAAGTTTTAGTAATTACTTCGATAGATAGTCAGGGGGCTATAATGTCTTTGAAACACAGAGAATTAAATGTTAGAGGCGTGCAGTTTCATCCCGAAAGCATCATGACAATTCATGGA
>NZ_CALFIG010000309.1 GCF_937876455.1 uncultured Flavobacterium sp. | reverse complement strand
TATTAGCTGTATCACAAAGTTTCACAGAGTTACCACAAAAGACACAAAGAAAATCAAATTACTAAATACAATTTTTGATTTGGGACTTACGATTTTAGAATTAAGTTATGCTGATCACTTATCACTAATTACTAATTACTAATCACTATTTATCCCTTATTTTTTCTTCCTGCGTGTATCAATTAAATGCACAATTTTCCATTGATTGTTTTCTAAAATAAGAGTAAAAGCATTTACGCCTACGTGGCTCAAAAACCATTAATATAAAATTCATAAGGCGTCCATACGTGTGCCATACTGCCATCTATTTTTATTTCGAAGCCGAGTAATCGCTCTTCAAATTTCATCGTAGCAGGTATCTGTGTCATCGATGTAAAAAAAGCAGTTGCTTTTTCTTCTGTCAATTTTGTGCCTTTTGCTCCTTCACTTATCGATTGTAACACCATTTTGTCATGGCAATACATTTTCATTTTAAGGGTATCTTTTGCGTGAAATCCTTCAAAAAAGGAAACGATGGCAGCTTTTGCTTCGGTTTCTTGCGCTTGCAGCGCGAATGATAGTAAAAATAGTCCAAGTAAGATTACTTTTTTCATATGTAGATAATTATTAGTTTTTTATTGGTCACATGGTATACTTTGCCAGTTCAACTTCGTTTCGTGTCGCTTAGCTTCATAGGTGTTTATCTCACAATTTTGTTGTTTTCATTCGTGTTCGATGATTTTCAATTGCTTTTACAAACTTGTTGTAATGGCAATTTAATAACGTTAGTTTTATTATTGACAAATACATTGTTTTTGAGTCCTTAATTGCGTTCATTTCATAACCCTATGCCAGATTCAAAAACTACAAAATAAGTAGTTTTTTTAGAATTATTGTTACATTCCATATCTTTATATTAATTTTGTCCTATTAATTTTCAGAAAAGTCGTTAGAATTCTTTTATCTAATGTCTATTTTCTGTTTTCTAACACACAAGCAATGTCTGTAGCAAAAAACGATTATAAAAGAGTCACCACGAAGTCATTATTTGACATGAAACGCAAAGGAGAAAAAATCTCTATGCTAACAGCCTACGATTATACGATGGCTAAAATAGTTGATACGGCGGGTGTAGATGTTATTTTAGTGGGGGATTCTGCGAGTAATGTGATGGCGGGTCACGAAACCACATTGCCTATTACGTTAGATCAAATGATTTATCATGCGGGCGCGGTTGTTCGTGCAGCTGAACGTGCTTTAGTAGTGGTAGATTTGCCTTTTGGTACGTATCAATCGGATCCAAAAGAGGCGTTGCGTTCTTCTATTCGAATTATGAAAGAAAGTGGTGGTCATGCCGTAAAGTTAGAAGGAGGAAGTGAAATAGCCAATTCCATTAAAAAGATTTTAAATGCGGGTATCCCTGTAATGGGACATTTAGGATTAACTCCGCAATCTATATACAAATTTGGTACCTATACGGTTCGTGCGAAAGAAGATGCTGAAGCAGAAAAATTGATTGAAGACGCAAAATTATTGGAACAACTAGGTTGTTTTGCACTTGTTCTTGAAAAAATTCCAGCCGATTTAGCCACTCGTGTAGCACAAAGCATTGCTATACCTGTAATTGGTATTGGAGCAGGAGCAGGAGTTGACGGACAAGTGTTAGTCTTACATGATATGGTGGGTATGACTCACGAATTTAGCCCTCGTTTTTTACGTCGTTATATGAATTTGTTTGAAGACATGACTAAAGCCATTGGAAATTATGTGTCTGATGTAAAATCAAAAGACTTTCCTAATGCTAATGAACAGTATTAAGAGTAATTAGTGATTAGTGATTAGTGAAAAGTATATTATTAATTCTAAACTCTAAATTCTAAAATGGTAATGGGTAGTTGATAATTACGAATTACAAATTATGAATTACGACCCGAGGCAAATTAGTGAATTTTCTTTGTGGGCTTTGTGGAATTTTTGTAAAACTTTGTGATATAGCTAGTAAATAGGGATTAGTAATTAGTGAAAAGTGAATAGTATATTTTAATTCTAAATTCTTAACACCAAACACCAAACACCCAACATCAAACACCCAACATCAAACACCCAACACCTAATACCCAACACTCAACAAGAACAAAAAAAAGCATGAAAATAGTATCTACATCTACCAATTTAAACATTCTTTTTGAGGACAATCATCTGCTTGTAATCAATAAGCGGGTAGGCGATTTGGTTCAAGGAGATCAAACAGGCGATCCGTCTTTAGTAGATATTATTAAGGAATACATTAAAGTGAAATACGATAAACCAGGGGCTGTTTTTCTAGGTGTCGTACATCGTTTAGACCGTCCCACGTCTGGTGTTGTGGTGTTTGCAAAAACATCTAAAGCGCTCACTCGATTGAATGAAACGTTTAAAAACCGAGAGACACAAAAAACCTACTGGGCTATTGTAAAAAATAGACCTCCTCAAGTTCAAGACACACTCTTGCATTATATTAAACGCAATCCAAAAAATAACACATCTAAAGCGCACATTCACGAAGTGCCTGATAGTAAAAAAGCCAGTTTAGAGTATAAAATCATCAAAGAACTAACAAGCTATTTTGCACTTGAAGTGGATTTACATACGGGGCGTCACCATCAAATAAGAGCACAATTAGCGGCTATAGGTTGCCCAATAAAAGGCGACTTAAAATATGGTTTTGACCGAAGTAACCCAGATGGTGGCATTCATTTGCATGCACGTCAATTGGTTCTAGTGCATCCTGTAACCAAAGAAAACATGGCGTTCACGGCGCCTCCACCCGACGATGTGCTGTGGAATTTGCTCTAAATTTTTTAGTAAACTATTGTGATAGAAATACTAATATTATTTTGTATTTTTGGCAAGTAAAAACTAAAAAAAATGGCAACAGTAACTTTGGGTGGCAACCCTACACATACAAGTGGCGACTTACCCACAATAGGAAGTCAAGCACCAGCATTCTCTTTAATTGATACTAATCTTACACCTGTGCAATTGGCAGATTTTGCAGGACAAAATGTTATTTTAAATATTTTTCCAAGTATAGATACGCCCACTTGTGCTACTTCGGTGCGTAAGTTTAATACGTTAGCTTCACAGCTGCCAAATACGAAAGTAGTGTGTGTGTCTAGAGATTTACCTTTTGCTCAAAAAAGATTTTGTGGTAGTGAAGGATTAGAAAATGTGAGTAATCTTTCTGATTTTCAAGAAGCAAGTTTTGGAAAAGCGTATGGTGTTTTGTTAACCGATGGAAAATTAGCAGGTTTACATGCAAGAGCAATCGTGGTTATTAATGGAGCAGGTGAAGTGGTACACACCGAGTTAGTAGCTGAAATAGCTAACGAACCAAATTATGATGCAGCGCTTCAATCGCTGTAAAAATGAATTTCATGTATGAAACAAGATAATCAATTTATTTCAGGAAGAATTAAAAGTGTAAAATTTGCAGTTCTTGGCGCAATTAAATTAATTACAACCGAACACAGTGTAATGGTGCAATCTTCGTTAGCTGTTTTAATGACTGTAGCGGGATTTTATTTTTCTATTTCACGTGAAGAATGGATGATACAAATCTTAGCCTTTGGTCTTGTCTTAGGCATAGAAGGATTGAATACAGCTGTAGAAAAAATAGCTGATTTTATTCATCCTGAATACCACGAACGCATCGGTTTTATTAAAGATATTGCCGCAGGAGCTGTATTTTTCGCGGCCTTGAGTGCTATGGCTATTGGCGCCTTAATTTATCTTCCTAAAATTTTATAAGTTATACTAAATGGCAAAGAAAGAATCAAAATCAGCCTCAATATTAAAAACGAGTAGAGGACAAAAATTTGTTTTTGGTGTATTCCTCATACTTACAGCATTGGTTTTGCTGTTATCGTTTATTTCCTATTATGTTTCAGGTGCTAATGATCAAAGTCAAGTAGCACGAGTAGCAGATAGAACGGTAGCCGTAGAAAATTGGCTAGGTAAAGCGGGTGCATGGCTTGCACAAATGATTGTTTACCAAGGTTTTGGTGTAGCTTCATTTTTGTTTGTGAAAATTATCTTTATGTTCGGGGCGTATTTGGTGGTTGATTTGCCTTTAGCTAAATTAAGAAAGTCATTGTTCTGGGATTTATTCCTTGTCTTAACAATTTCTATTCTATTTGGCTTACTGTGGGATGTATTGCCTTTTATGTCAGGTGTAGTGGGTTATGAAATCAATAGTTTCATTGTAGATTACATTGGCACCATTGGAACTATACTTGTATTAATTTTAAATATAACTATTTTCTTAATCTTTAAGTTAAAAGTAAATCCAGATAAGATCAAAGATTTCTTAGAAAAAGACGCGCAAACCGATATACAAGCGATGCCATCTGAAACGGAAGAAGCTATAGAGGAAGTAGGAGAAGAACCCCTACGAAGTGCTACGGTTGTACCTAGCTCAATCCCAATTATTGAAGAGGAAGAGGACGATTCTTGGAAAGAAATAAAAAAAATTGAACAACCCGAAACGACTTCTTTTCAGGTAGATAAAGAAGCTTTAAAACCTACTATTTTACACACTTCTGAACCGCATTTGCCAAAGGAAGAGGTGACGCCCCCAATCACTAAGCAGCCTGAAATTATTCCTACTAGCGATTCTAATTTTGTAATTGAAAAGCCAGAAGAAGAAGATGTTGTAGAAGCCAGTCTAGCGCAAAAATTAGTACAAGATTTTGGCGAATTTGACCCTACGTTAGAATTGTCAAATTACCAATTTCCATCTATTGAATTATTAAAAGAATACAGCGGAAGCGGTATTACGATTAATCAAACGGAATTAGAAGAAAATAAAAACAGAATTTTAGATACGCTACGCAATTATAAAATTGATATTGCGCAAATTAAAGCAACGGTAGGACCTACGGTAACTTTATATGAAATTGTTCCTGAAGCGGGGATTCGTATTTCTAAAATTAAAAGTTTGGAAGATGATATTGCGTTGTCATTATCGGCTTTAGGTATTCGTATTATTGCTCCTATACCTGGTAAAGGAACAATTGGTATTGAAGTGCCAAATGCCAATCCGTCAATGGTTTCAATGAAAGGAGTAATTGCTTCGCCTAAGTTCCAACAAGCTGAAATGGAATTGCCTATTGCGTTAGGAAAAACTATTTCTAACGAAACCTTTGTAGTCGATTTGGCTAAAATGCCTCACTTGTTAATGGCAGGTGCTACAGGACAAGGAAAATCGGTAGGATTAAATGCTGTTTTAACCTCTATTTTATACAAAAAACACCCTGCTGAGGTAAAGTTTGTCTTGGTCGATCCTAAAAAAGTAGAGCTAACATTGTTCAACAAAATAGAACGTCATTACTTAGCTAAATTGCCCGATACAAGCGATGCAATCATAACAGACAATGCTAAAGTTATCAATACGCTAAATTCATTGTGTATCGAAATGGATAACCGTTACAATTTATTAAAAGATGCCTCGGTTAGAAACATTAAAGAATACAATGAGAAATTTAAAAACAGACGATTAAATCCTGAAAACGGACATCGTTTTTTACCGTACATCATTTTAGTGGTGGATGAGTTTGCCGATTTAATTATGACAGCGGGTAAAGAAGTGGAAACACCTATTGCGCGTTTGGCACAATTGGCTCGTGCAATTGGTATTCATTTGATTATTGCTACACAACGTCCATCGGTAAATGTAATTACGGGTATTATTAAAGCCAATTTCCCAGCACGTATTGCGTTTAGAGTTACTTCAAAGATTGATTCGCGTACCATTTTAGATAGCCAAGGAGCCGACCAATTAATCGGTCGAGGGGATTTATTGTACACACAAGGGAATGATTTAACACGTGTGCAATGTGCCTTTGTCGATACGCCAGAAGTAGAAAAAATATGTGATTTTATTGGTGCTCAAAAAGCGTATCCAAATGCGTACTTGCTACCTGAATATGTAGGAGAAGAAAGTGGCATCAATCTTGATATAGATATTTCCGAACGCGATTCATTGTTTAGAGAAGCTGCCGAAGTGGTGGTAACCGCTCAACAAGGTTCGGCGTCCTTGATTCAACGTAAATTAAAATTAGGTTACAATAGAGCAGGAAGGTTAATTGACCAATTGGAAGCAGCAGGTATTGTAGGTTCGTTTGAAGGCAGTAAAGCTAGAGCCGTATTGATTCCAGATTTAGTAGCGTTAGAACAATTTTTTGCAAACGAACAACATAATTTATAGTCCCAATTAGATGAAACAATTTTTGAAAATTAGTGTGGTGGCTTTGTGTTTTATATTTTCAACACAAGCGCAAGAGAAGAATAAAGCCAAACTTTTATTAGACCAAATGGTTGCTAAAACCAAATCGTATAAAAATGTAGTTATCGATTTTAAATATTCCATTTACAACGCTAAAGAAAAGATAAATCAAGAAAGTAAAGGAAATGTAGCGATGGAAGGCAACAAATATGTGTTAAATTTTATGGGTGTGACCAAACTATTTGACGGCAAAAAAGTATATACCATTGTTCCTGAAGATGAAGAGGTAACCATTTCAAATCACGATGATAGTGACGCCAATTCGGTTACGCCACAAAAAATATTTTCTTTCTTTCAAAAAGGATTCAAATACACGATGGATATTTCTCAAAAGGTACAGGGAAAAACCATTCAGTATGTGAAACTTACGCCGACTAGTGGTAAAGACCAACGCAAAGAAATTTTAATTGGTATTGATACCAAAACAAAACACATTTACACCCTTATAGAAACAGGAAAAAACGGCACAAAGACTACACTTACTGTAAACACCTTTAAGTTTAATCAGCCGTTGTCTAAAACGCATTTTACGTTTGTACAAAGTAAATACCCTAATTACTATATTAACAAAGCCGACTAGTACGCGTGAAAATAATAGATAGATATATTTTAAAATCCTTCTTGATGACTTTTGCTTCGGTGTTTGTCATCTTGTTTTTTATTTTCATTTTACAAAGTATTTGGCTTTTCATTGCCGAATTAGCAGGTAAAGATTTAGATTTTATTACTATTGTTAAATTCGTGTTGTATTTCTGTCCAACGATGGTGCCTTTGGTGTTGCCGTTATCTATTTTATTAGCTTCTATCATGACCTTCGGTAGTATGGCCGAAAATTATGAATTTGCAGCGATGAAATCGGGCGGAATTTCACTAAAACGTGCTATGCGTGTGTTGGTGTATTGCACAGGTATAATGAGTATAATTGCCTTTTTATTCGCTAATAATATTATACCGGAAGCTCAATACCGTTTTATTAATTTGCGCAAAACTATTTTGCAAACGTCACCCGCTATGGCTATAGGAGAGGGGCAGTTTAATAAAATAGGGAATACCTTTAATATTAAAGTAGAAAAGAAAACAGGAGAAAACGGGGAGTTTTTAGAAGATGTTACGTTACACGTAAAGAAAAAAGACTATGCGCCCGTAACGACAGTTATTAAAGCCAAAAAAGGGGTATTGAAAAGTGATAAATCAACCAATCTTTTGCAATTAGATTTGTTTGATGGCTATTATTATGAGGATATTCCTTCACAGAAATATGAAGACCGAGAACGTTATCCGTTTGCCAAAAGTAGTTTTAAAAAATACACCATCAATATTGACTTAGCCACCTTAAATGGAGCTTCGCAAGACGGCGGTGAGATTGTGAATGCTCACAACATGCTTTCGATGCGCGAACTGAAATACACGATTGATTCATTGGAAACCAATTATAAAAAAGACATTGTTTCATATAGTGAAAATTTAGACCAAAAATCGACACCTGTTTATTCTTATTTGCCTCCGGAAGCTTTACCTACACCCGTTAAAAAAGTGAATGTATTTACTAAAGATTTACTTTCGGTGTTTGCACCTGACCGACAAGCTACTATTAGAGAACAAGCAAAAGGCCTAATTTCAAATAGTATTTTTTCGTTAGACGGGTACCAATTCGACTTGACTGTAAAGAAAAATTACATCAATGATTACTGGGTGTCGTTCTATGAAAAGGTAGTAGTAGCTTATGCGTGTTTGCTCATGTTTTTTATTGGAGCACCTTTAGGCGCTATTATTCGAAAAGGCGGACTAGGACTGCCTATTGTTTTTGCCATTATCATTTTTATTACGTTTAATTTTGCCAATACCTTCGGGAAAAAATTAGCAGGACAAGACGCCATGCATCCTTTACTAGGGGCAGCAGCTGGAGCAATTATTTTGACGCCTTTAGCCATTTTCTTAACGTATAGAGCTACAAATGATATTGGGGTAATGATGAGTTTTGACGGCCTTACAAGACCGTTTAAATATATATACAATAAACTAACAAACAACAACACACAACAAGATGAGCAATAATGTAGTATTAAACACTATAGAAGAGGCAATAGAAGACATTCGTCAAGGGAAAGTGATTATAGTAGTTGATGATGAAGACCGAGAAAATGAGGGTGATTTTTTAGCTGCGGCCGATAAGGTAACACCAGAAATGATTAATTTCATGGCTACACACGGCAAGGGCTTAATTTGTGTGCCGTTGACTGAATCTAGATGTAAAGAGTTAGAATTGCACACCATGGTGACTAACAATACCGATAATATGGAAACGGCTTTTACTGTTTCTGTTGATTTAAAAGGAAATGGTGTAACAACAGGTATTTCGGCGGCAGATCGTTCTAAAACAGTTGCTGCTTTAGTTGATCCTGAAACTAAACCATACGAGTTAGGAAGACCAGGACATATTTTTCCCTTAATTGCAAAACAAGGTGGCGTTCTCAGACGTACAGGGCATACCGAAGCAGCTATTGATTTTGCTCGATTAGCAGGGTTTTCGCCAGCGGGTGTGATTTGTGAAATTATGAATGAAGACGGTACGATGGCGCGTTTGCCTCAATTGGTGGAAGTAGCTAAAAAGTTTGACTTAAAACTGGTTTCTATAGAGGCGTTAGTGGCTTACCGCATGCAGCACGACAGCTTAATTAAAAAGAAAGAAGATTTTCAATTGCAAACGCGTTTTGGAACCTTTAGATTGCGTGCCTATTTGCAAGTGACCAACAAACAAGTGCATATTGCATTAACGAAAGGCAGCTGGAGTAAAGGGGAAGCTATTGTTACGCGTATTAATTCTACGCAGGTTACGAATGATATTTTAGGCACCTTGTTGGACGATTCGAGTAAAAAGATGGATGCGGTGTTTAAAAAGTTTGAGCATTTAGACAAAGGCGCTATTATCTTTATTAATCAGGAGATGCAATCTACGGAGTTATTAGAGCGCTTGGCCGAATTACGTCAGGTACAAGAAGATGGTAGTGTTAGTGTGCCTAAAATCAAGATAGACAGTAAAGATTTTGGTATTGGTGCCCAAATTTTACACGATATAGACATTACTAAAATTAAATTGCTTACCAATACGCTTCAAAGCAAGCGCGTGGGTATGATAGGGTATGGCTTAGAAATAACCGATTATATTGCTTTTTAAGGCGGTATAGTAGCGGTATTGTTGTACTAAATGTTCTATCAGTATTTGATTATCAAATCGTTAAAAAAAAGTTGCAACATTTTTAAGTAAAATGTTTTTTAATATCAAAAAGCTTTCTATATTTGCACTCGCAATCAGCAATTGAGAGCACGACTTATTGGAGAAATGGCAGAGTGGTCGAATGCGGCAGTCTTGAAAACTGTTGACTGTAACAGGTCCGGGGGTTCGAATCCCTCTTTCTCCGCCAGCTTAAAAGCAAACGGTACTAAAACCCACTAAATTCAACAATTTAGTGGGTTTTTTCATTTAGGGCAATATCAAATTATTCATTAAATCTCAAAGTTTAGGTGTCTTTCGAGGTGTCACTAAAAAATTAAAATTTAAGTGACTCCTCGCAACGAAAGCACCGCTACTACAAGGTGTTCAAAAGCATATACAAAAAATGTACATCTTGTGTGTAGTTATTAAATCGTATAAATTTAATACTAACTTTAAGGTCACCAACAATGAACACATCCGTATCAATTCTCTTTTACATCAAGAGAGCAAAAGTCAACAATTTAGGAGTTTGTCCAATCTACACTAGAGTTACAGTGAACACTAAACGATTTGAGTTTAGTACCAACAAATCTATAAATCCTGATAAATGGTCTTCAGAAGGTAGTAAAGTTAAAGGTACTTCTGAAGAAGCTAGAACAATCAATAGTCACCTTGATTATTTAAAAAATCAAATCTTACAAGCAGAAAAAAAGCTTATCAAAAAAGACATTAGTGTTTCTTCTGAGAATTTAAAGAATGAATTATTTGGTCTAACTGAAACCAAACGCATGCTTGTTCCCATCTTCCAAGACCATAACAACAAAATAAAAGAATTGGTTGGCAAAGAATACGCTCCAGGAACATTAGAACGCTACACTACTTCGCTCAAGCATACCATTGAGTTTATGCAATGGAAATACAACGTTTCGGATATAGATATTACAAAGATTGATCATGCGTTTATAACCGATTATGAGTTTTGGTTACGAAGCGTTAGAAACTGTGCTAATAACACAGCAGTCAAATACCTAAAGAACTTTAATAAAATTATTAAGCTTTGTTTGGCCAACGACTGGTTGGATAAAAACCCATTCGCAAACTATAAATCAAAAGTCAAAGAAGTGGAGCGTGTTTATCTCACTGAAGAAGAAATCCAATCTATATTAAACAAAGACTTCAAAACAGAAAGACTTTCTCTAGTCCGCGATATCTTCCTTTTTAGCTGTTTTACAGGTTTAGCCTACATAGATGTCAAAAACCTAACAAAGTCGCATATAAGCTACGGAATTGATGGTGAGAAATGGATATTTACCCACCGCCAAAAAACTGAAAGTACATCTAAAATTCCAATCCTTCCTGTAACACAAATGATTATCGATAAATACGAGAACCACCCGCAATGCCATAATGAAGATAAGCTACTTCCTATTCTGTCTAACCAAAAATGAATGCTTATCTAAAAGAAATAGCAGCTATTTGCGAAATAGAGAAAGAACTAACCTTTCACATTGCCCGACACACCTTTGCCACAACGGTAACGCTAACTAACGGCGTGCCTATAGAAAGCGTGAGCAAAATGCTAGGACATAAAAACCTTCGCACTACGCAACATTATGCAAAAGTACTGGATAGAAAAGTAAGTGAGGATATGAAACTTCTAAAGGATAAGTTTATGTTCAAAGAAACGCCAATAAAAAAATCGGGAGCTCTATAAACTTCCGATTTTTGCTTTCAACCTGATAGTTGTTCCTTTATTGGGTTTACTATTAATTTCCAAAATAGCACTAATTGTTTTAGCCCTTTCTTGGATATTTTGTAAACCAATCCCTTGTTTTGTTGCATTCAAATCGAACCCAATACCATCGTCTTTAATTTCCAAAACTAAATGATCATCATCTAATAAAATACTAACATGG
>NZ_CALFIG010000308.1 GCF_937876455.1 uncultured Flavobacterium sp. | reverse complement strand
GAGATTAAATTATGACCTAGCAAGAATACACCTTAAAAAGATGGCGGAATGAGTTATTTAATTTGCATTAACGAAAAAACAGGCGAAATCTTGCATCCTGAAGTGGTTAAGCTAGTTGATAGCTTTTCCTTGCTTTCTAGGGAAGAAATGCTTTACGTAGCACTTTATACCGATTATAACAGTATTTATAAACAGTTTCCCGAACATGAGCGTTCTAGGCGGGCAATGTGGCACGCTTTTAACGAGAATATGTCGGACGTAATAGCATCTGACAGAATCCAAATAGCCATTAAGGAATACACCTCACTACAATTCGACCCCGATATTGAATTAATAAACAGGTTTCAGACTAAAATTGATAGGCTATTAGATATTCTCGATAAAGAGGATTCGCCTAGCATGATTGAAAAAACCACAAAGGCTATTAACTCTTTGCGGGAAAACATCGTTTCACTTAGAGATAAGGTTGACGAAAGAACAAAACAGGACGGGGTTATCAAAGGCGAGCGCCAATTAAGTTTTTTGGAGAGGTTACAACAGAATAAGAAACGTTATTTAGCGGCAGTACAAAAAAGATGATAGTAAGGCCTCCGTACGTAAAAGGTAAAGGCTATTGTGTTAATCCAGTAGTTGTAAAGGGTGTTCCTAAAGAAGCCGACTCTAAAAACTATCCTAATGTTATTGGTACAGTTGCGTGGGAACAATATTGGACTGAGCAATTGTATTACATACATAATGGCTATCAAACTGGTGGATTGTGGGTGCCTGGCAGGTACTATTACTATATGAATTACACCGTAATGAATACAGTGGAAAGAGGCCCTATTAACCCTGACAATACAGATTTGCATTTAGAGCTTGCCTATCTCATAGACTACTGCAAAGCCAACGGAAAGAATTTAATGATTCCTAAAGGGCGTAGAAGGGGTATTTCAGAGGCTTCTCACCCAATGATTATTGACTATTCTTACAGATTTAATGTAAACAAGTGGCAGGGCGGTGTAGCGGCAGGTCACTCTAAACCTATTGAGGATTTTATCACTAAATGGAAATTTGCGGAAACACAATTACCTCCCGAATTGTTTATTGGTAAATTAAGTAAAAACGATGCTGAATTAGTTGCGGGATGGAATGAGAAAAATGAGTTAGGCGCTTGGGAAGAGAGAGGCACTAGAAATACTATTTACACACGTACTATGGGCAGTGACCCTAATATGTTCAAAGGTCTTTATTTGAACGATGTTGTAGTAGAAGAAGTCGGGGAGTTTGAACACTTCTTAGAGTTCTTTGATGCTACTAAGGATTGTTTGATGTCGGGACAGAAGCAAGTGGGTTCTATGTTTGTTTACGGCACAGGCGGCCGCATTGATAAGGGTTCTAAAGACTTTAAAGAAGCATGGGAAAGGAATGAGTCAAAGGATTGGTGTAAGGCTAATAATTTTGAGCGCTTCGTGGCGGATGGTAGAAGATTTTATTACTACGGGAATGCTTCGTTAGACCAACAAAAAATACCTGATAATTCAGAGCTATTCAAGAAATATAAACCATATCAGTTAATTGGTGTAGAAGATATACAATTAGCCGAACAAGATATTTTAGCAAGACGTAAGGCGTTTTTAGACTCAGGCGATTTAATTGGTTACAATCGCTTTGTACAGAATAACCCTATTAACGAGAATGAGATTTTCAGGAAAACATCTGTAAATAACTTTGATACGGCATTGCTAAATACTCAGCGGGACAGAATAATGGATTTGCCGCACCTACCTTATACACTGTATAAGCCTGAGTATGTAACTAATCCTGAGAATGGCATGGTTAAACAGCCGTTAGAGGTAAAAATGATATCGCTTAAAAAGACTGATGACCAAAATGTTTGCGTGATGATTTTGGACGGTGAAGAGGGTGTTCCTAATAGGAATTTTGTAAATAGATATTGTGCGGGAATTGACTCTTATAATGTTGACCAAAGTAAGAACTCTAATTCATTAGGTGGTATGTGTGTAATTGACCGCCAAACAAAGATGCCTATTGCAATAATTAGATGCCGCCCACGTACAAAGGAAATGTTCTTTGACCTTTGTTTAAAGCTATCCGTTTATTACAAAATGAATGGAATGGTATTGGGTGATATTGGTAGTGACTCTATTATTGGACACTTCGCTAATGCGGGATGTTATGGTTATTTGGCGGATAGACCCCTTGCTTTTGAAAATCTTAATAGCGAACAATCACATCAAAAATGGGTAAGGTTAACAAGTTACAGTAAGCCTTTAATGATTGGCTTAATGCAGTATCACGTTAATAACCATATTGAGAAAATAAAGTTTATCCCGCTAATAGACGAGATTTTAAGTTACGATGAAGGCTCTAGGGTAAGTGATAATGACTTGGCGGATGCTTATGGCATTGCTTTAATGCAGGATGCTAGTGCAGACTCTAAACCAAAAGACATAACGGCTGACCATATAGAAGATAGATTCGACCTACCCCAATTTGTACCCGATGGTAATGGAGGCATGGTATTAAGAAATAAGATGGGAAGTAGTAGAAATCTACAACA
>NZ_CALFIG010000307.1 GCF_937876455.1 uncultured Flavobacterium sp. | reverse complement strand
ATACTCTCTTAGCAAAAGTCCAATTTAGTTTGAAGACGTACAATTGTCTGTAATTGAGTTTGCAATTTTAGCCCTTACATTAAATGTGTATTCGCCGGCGGGTAAGTTTTTAAAAGCGACTTGTGAATTAAAAGACCATTCACTCCATTCGTCATTTAGACCTTCTAATTTGTATTGATATTCTGCATTTACATACTTATCATATTCAGGAACAGTATAATTGAAAGTTAGGTTGTTTTCTTTATAAGAAAGTTGAATTTCGTTATTGAGGATTAAGTTGGTAGGCTTTGAATTACCTATTGAATTAGACACTCGAATTAATGACACTTTGTAATTGTTAAATTTAAAATCATCATTTTTTAAAATATAAAATCCATCAGTTGTTCCAATTAAATATTTGTTTTTTTCTAATTGTAAAATATTTTCATAGCCGGGCATTGAATTTGTTAATGAAGAAGGAATAGGTAAACTATTTTTCTTTAACTCGGATGAAAGTTTGCTGTGTGAATAGTAGTGAATGTAATTTTTTGTAAAAAACCAAAGTTTATTAGAATTATCCACAATCATCTTTCCTGTAACATATTCGTCATTTTGAAATATGGCACTTAAGGTTTTATCTTTTTCAAAAGATTTAGTTTTTCGATTGAGTTTATAAACACCTTCTTTAGAAGCATAATAAATATTATTGTTGTACTTTACTAAAGATGCGTTTTTTCCTTTTCTTGGAGTTTTGAATTTTCTAATATTATATGCGCTTTGAAGTAATTCATTTATTTTGAATGAAAAGACACCTTTATATTCATGACTTACATAAACATCATTTTTATCAATGATTTCAAAGTGTTTTGAAGAGTAGTTAAATCCATTTATTTTGTTTCGATATCCCCAAGTGTTGTTTTTATTTTCTAACACCGATAATCCATTGTAGTTTCCTTGTAAAATGTATTTGTTTGATTTACTAGTATAGGGCTTAAAATTCCATGTGCCAGATCCGGTAAATATTAAATTAGCTTCTGAGCCATTTACGATAAATGTTCCGGAATCATGTCCACAAAAAAGGGTGTTTTGATACGAATAAAGAGACCAAACTTGTCCTTTTGTGTTTTGAATAAATTGAAAAGGAGCATTTGAATTTAAGTCTTTAAAAAAAAGTCCTTGATTCGTTCCTAAATACAATTTGTTATTATGTGTAACAGAAGTGTATATTGCTCCCAAAACTCCAGTATTATCTAAATAACTATCTATTGGTGATTTTAAATTGATGCAATTAATTCCATTATCTAAACCAATCCATAAATTTTTATCAAAATCTTCATAAAGTGATAATGCAGTATTATTACTAAGTCCTGAATTTTGAGTAATATGATATATTTTTTTCCCTAATTTCGAAATGATAAAAATACCATTAGATATTGAGCCTAAAGCTATGCTTTGATCTGCTAATAATTGGCTGCTGTAAATGTTACTTTGCTTGATTTCAGAATCAATATCTGTTTCAAATTTTGTAAGTGAGCCGTTGGAATATTTATAGATTCCTTGTTTTTGTGTAATTAACAATAACCCATTCTCTATTTCAAAAATATTAATCAGTCTATTGTCGCTAATAATCGTATTGTTTAAAAATAATTTACTTTTTCCTTGGTCAATTTCATATAAGCCATTTTTTGTTTGGTAATAAATACTGTTTGTGGTTTTAAATGCTTTAATTATAGTGCTGTTTGGTTCTATAATTGAGAAAGTTTTTGACTTAGTATTGTAAGCATATATCTTTTCTAATGATTGAAATAATATCCAATTGTCAATTGGAAATATACCCCAAAACTGTTCGTCATCTTTTATTTTTGTTTTTATGGATTTACTCAATGAGGTGTAATATAATTCACCATTAGTAGCTCTTTGCCAATACCCAAATTCCATAAAAGCGCCGGTATAAATTTTATTGTTTATACATTTTACCGATCGAATAATTGTTTCATTTGGAGAGGGGTTTAAAACCCATTTCGAACCATTAAATTCTAACAAACCTTCATTGTTTGCAAAATACATGAATCTATGATTATCTTGTGATATCATCCAATTCTGAATTCCTGCATTATAAATATCCTTTGAATACTTTACAATAGGAGGTAGTTGTTGTGCAAAACAAGAGAATATGTTTACAACTAATACTAAAAATGTAAAAATTTTTTTAAAAAAATACATTATGACAAAATTTAGAAAATAAAGATACTAAAATATTGTAACATATTACCAAAAACGTAAAAGACTGCTATAAAATAGCAGCCTTTTAGGATGTTTATTAAATTAACTTTATTCTTTTATAAATTTTGTTGAAGAAGTTACCCCTCCAATAACTGTTTTAATCATATAAACGCCATTGCTTAAGTTTGAAACATCAAGTCCAGTTGATAAACTGTTGATTTCTTTATTTAAAATCTCTTGACCTAATATATCATATATAGCAATGCTTTGGATTGTGTTTTGAGCTTCAATGTTTAACGTATTAGATGTTGGATTTGGATATAATTTTACAGTTGATAATGCAAAATTGTCATTACTTAATAGTGTGTTTTTATGAAAATAAAGATTGTCAAAATAAAAGTATAAAGGTTGCAGATTATCAGCTCTTGCTGCAGTTATTACAATTTCTTTAATTGAATTTCTTGCAAGATTAGAAGGGTTAGATGCAGCAACAAAATCAGCTAAAGGAATATCTAATGAAACCCATTGACCTCCTTGAGGAACAGGCAATGTTTGTATTGCACTAGTTTCTCCGTTTTGTGCAGCATGATTAGAAAGTTTTATACTCATAGTTTGTCCAGTTAATACAGGACTAGGTATCCAATAATCCATATGGAAATGCGTAAATTGTGTTAAGTCATGGTAAGATCCAAGTACAATTCCTGTAAATATTTTACCACTTGTTAAGTTAATTTTTTTAGTTGGATTTGATGATATTGGATTGTCAACAATAGTAGATGAGGATGGTCCCCAATCTGGTCCCCATGCAGACACAACTTCATTAGTATAGGCATCACTAAATGCTGAAACAACATCTGCTGTAGGTCTTGCAGGTGGAGTAGGAGCCGGTGTCATAGGAGCCGGATCAGTAACAGGAACTACAGGAGCTTCTTCTGCTCTTACATTGTCAAGGTAGAATGTTAATGGAACTAGTGGGCTGTTAAATCCATCATTAGTTGATTTCCAATTTCCAAAAAAGATAATTTTTTGATATTCACCATTAGCAGTTGCTGTATTATCCATTGGTACTGCAAAATTAAATGTTAGCGTTTGCCATTGACCAGGAGTTGTGTAAGCTTGACCATTTGCAGAATTTGGGCCCGTTCCACCTTGTTCTACTTTAGCTAATAAATTAAAAGCTTGAGAACAATAAACATCCACAGTCATTGTTTTATTTGTAGTTAGTTTAGCTTTTTTCTCAGTTTGAACAAATTCTATTCCTTGCCATATATCTCCTCCAGGTCCTTGAACACCTTGTAATACTAAGCCATTAGTGCCACCTGTAACAGGATCGTTAACTACTGTTGCGGTAGAACCACTAAACGATGCTAAACTTGTATAGGTATTTGGAGTTTCAAAATTTTGAATTAAAGGAAGTGTGACAGGAATAATTGTCTCTTCTGCTCTAATATTATTGATGTAAAATGTTAATGGAACTAGTGGGTTGTTAAATCCATCATTAGTAGATTTCCAATTTCCAAAAAAGATAATTTTTTGGTATTCACCATTTGCAACAGCCGTATTGTCCATCGGTACTGCAAAGTTAAATGTAAGTGTTTGCCATTGACCCGGTGTTGTATATGCTTGTCCAGTTGCAGAAATTGGTGCTGTTCCGCCTTGTTCTACTTTAGCTAATATATTAAAGGCTTGAGAACAATAAACATCTACTGTCATTGTTTTGTTTGTAGTCAATTTTGCTTTTTTAGCAGTTTGAACAAATTCAACGCCTTGCCATATATCTCCTCCAGGTCCTTGTATACCTTTTAATACTTGTCCATTCGAAGTTCCTGAAACTGGGTCAGCTACTACTGATACAGAAGAACCACTGAATGCAGCCAAGTTAGAATAGGTTACAGGTGTTTCAAAGTCTTGTATGAGTGGTAGTACTTCAACCACAGATACATTATCAATAAACACATAACCTGTACCTGCTCCCATATCAAATAAAACTCTATCTCCTACAGCATCACCATAAGTTATGGTAATTAAATAGGTAAATGTTTGAAGGGTAGAGGTTAAAGTTGTTGTTGAAGTAGATGAATTGTAAGGAGCATTGTTTTGACCTAATCCAGAAAGTATGGTTCTAGTGCCGGTAGCTGTGTCTGTGAATGCATCAAATGTTAATTTGTAAGTTTTTCCACTTACTAAATTAATATTTTGGCTTAAATTAACATCCCAAGGATTACCAGCAGCTGTAACATTTGCTTGATTTACAAAGTTGGCTGCGCCTAAATCAACTACGTTTGCAGCATTACCAGTCCATGGAGTTGCTACTCCAGTTTGAAAATCTCCATTTGTTACCAGATTTTGAGAAAATCCGAGACAGGAAATTAATGCAATAATTAATAAAAAATTAAAATCAAGAGAGTAAAAGACGCAGTCGTAATACAAGTCTAATTATACCTATCTCGGACTTGTTCCATACCTATGCTGCAAGCCAAGATAAATCGCAGTTTAAATAGTAAAATACGTTTTTTCCTCTTCTTTCAGATTTCAAAAATCCGCCATTAAGCAATTCCTTTAGATCTTGAACTGCAGTAGCTTTAGAAATCCCATTTTGACTTATATGGCTCGAAACATTAATTGGCTTGGAGATATTTTTATATAAATGCAAT